>AEVK01000017.1 GCA_000209515.2 gamma proteobacterium IMCC1989 | reverse complement strand
TGGCTGGCCAGAAAAGGTTGACCACTACACCTCCCTGTTCCCCTCTACTTCTACTACCTTAATCCCTCACTCTCTTAATACTCACTAAAGCTCTACTTAATTTACCTCTGCATTATCTTCTCACTACATATCAATCACCGTCTCTCAGTAGCGGATATCAATCCGCAAGAAACCCTGCACTTTAGACAAAACCCATTATTTTTTTGTGGAAAATTTAGCAATTTATTATGAGTGAACTATGCTGAAAGAAGACTAAATAACACGTACCAATAACATGAAGTAGAGGACAAACCTGTGGATCTAAATCATCTTATATCTAATGCTCAACATATGCCTAACATTCCCAAAGTGGTTCAAGAACTAATACAAAGCTTCGGTGATGAGAACGTAGACAGCGGTGAAGTTGCCGCCAAACTGAGCAAAGACCAAGCCATGACAGCCAAAGTGTTGCGTATGGCAAATTCGTCTAAATATGGCGGTCACCGTACCGTTGGGTCCGTCAATGATGCAGTGGTGCTTTTAGGGTTTAACGCTCTACGAACCATGGTGCTGGCGTCGGGACTAACATCTGCATTCCCTACTCCTGAAGGCTTCAACATTAAAGAGTTTTGGGTCAAAAGCTTTACTGTAGCATCTATCAGCAAATGGATAGCCAAACATGTTCCGGATACAGATGTCGAAATCGCGTTTACTTGTGGAATGATTCACGATATTGGTGGTTTGTTAACTCACATATTAGTTAACGATGAAGCGCAAGAAATTGATAGAGTCGTTGAAAAAGGCGCAAACCGAATAGAAATGGAAGACAGCCACCTAGGGTTCAACTTTACCGAGGCAGGTTCAGAACTTGCTCACCGCTGGAAGTTCCCTCAAGAAATTGTGGATGGTGTAAAACACCAAATGGATCCACAAACAGACGATGGCTATAAAAAATTAGCAGGAGTGTTACTTATCGCTAGCTATCTCTATGACCATCAAGATGAAAGTCAAGAAACACTAGTCACCAACTTCCCCACCGAGCATGCTAAAAAGCTAGGTATCAATGTTGTATCAATGCTGGATAGTATTAGTGAAATCAAAGAACTCGATTCTGGAATTGAAGAATTACTAGGATGATTGCTTAGTCATCAATATTTATTTTGCAATAAAAGCTCACTGAACCGTGAGCTTTTATTGCAATACTCACAGAGCTTAATTAATGAGTTTAAACCTGCTTCCGGCCACAATGTCTTCATTTCTTCTATCTGATGTAGCGCGCTAGACCATTATTGTAATATGGGCATACCCAAATTTAACTGCACTAAGGTAACAGCATAAAGTAAAAAGCACACCGACAAACATATCAACCATAACAATGTCATTGGCTGTATTGCCGTATACACTTTCTGTAGCCAAATCACTTCCTGTAACCGACCGCTGCCATGAGGCACAAATATAAGTAGTGCAGCAAGCACCATAAAAACACCCGATACCAGCGCCGCCAAGCCCCAAAAAGCGGTAATATTTTGTAAGCCGAACCAAACGCTATTCCATAAGCCGCCTAACAATAACAAACCACTGACAATATTCGCCGAAGAAGGCGCCCCAGCTAATAAACGTGCGTTAATAAGTGGGATAGGCATTAAAAAGCATAAGCCTAGTAACATAATAACACTAACAACAATTCCCATATTTTTCTCAACTCGTCTATCAATGTTTTTCAAAAATGATAAATACCACTTACTAATAAAAAAAGGTAAGGCCGCATGACCTTACCTTTTTTAACATGTAAATATTTATACTGAAGGCAAAAAATCTAGCCGCTAAGCATCACCCACACGCAATACTTTTAAACCATTAGTCCCGCCTTGTAAGTTATCGTGATCGCCTTTAGTCACAATAACCAAATCACCATCGACTACAACACCACGCTGCTTTAGCTCTTCTATTGCGCGCAAGTTCGTCGCATTAGACGTTAAGTCATGACTCTCAAAAGGAATAGACTCCACACCTAAAAACAACGATACCCGTGCCTGAGTTTTTGGCACACGCGAGAACGCATAAATAGGAAGGTAGGAATTAATCCGCGACATCAACAGCGTTGTCGATCCAGTTTCAGTAAAGGCAATAATGGCTTTAACACCTTCCAAGTGGTTAGCAGTATACATTGCGGCCAAACCGATAGACTCATCAATAGCATGAAATTGCTTATCAATACGATGGGTGGAATGGCGTACACTTGGGTCAATTTCAGCCCCACCAATAGCACGTATCATTGCTTTTACAGTCTCGACCGGAAAATTACCCGCTGCCGTTTCACCCGACAACATCACTGCATCAGTGCCATCTATGACCGCATTAGCCACATCAAATACTTCTGCACGGGTCGGCAATGGACTATTAATCATCGACTCCATCATTTGCGTCGCCGTGATTACACACTTATTCAACATTCGCGCACGGGAAATAATACGCTTCTGTACCACCACCAATTCAGCATCGCCAATCTCGACACCCAAATCACCACGTGCGACCATCACGGCGTCTGATGCCCGAATCACGGCATCTAAGTTTTCATTATTGGCAACCACTTCTGCACGCTCGATTTTAGCAACGATACCCGCGTTACCACCGGCATCGGCTAGTAAGCGTCGAGCTTGTAAAATATCATCAGCACATCGAGGAAAAGATACCGCTAAATAATCCACATCAATCTTGGCCGCTAGCTGGATATCATCCATATCTTTTTCGGTCAACGCAGGAGCAGATAAACCGCCGCCTTGCAAGTTAATGCCTTTATTATTCGATAAAACGCCCGCTACTTCTGCACGGCAATATATTTTATCGCCATCAATCGATTCGATAATCAGTACCATTCGCCCATCATCGAGTAATAAAGTATCGCCAGCTTTGCAATCATTAGGCAGGCTTTTATAGTCGATACCAACCATTTGCTGATTACCGTCTTCTTTTCCTAAACTAGCATCTAAAATAAATTTATCGCCTACGGCTAGCTCAATTGATCCATTTGCAAAACGAGAAATACGAATTTTAGGGCCTTGCAAGTCACCTAATACTGCCACCTGTAGATTATGCTTGGCTGCTAATTCACGAACAAGTTTTGCTCGTTTTTCGTGGTCTTCTGGTGAGCCGTGGGAAAAATTCATTCTCACCACATTCACGCCCGCAACAATAATATCTTCAAGAATATTGTCTTTATCTGTTGCCGGACCTAAGGTGGCAACTATTTTTGTACGTCTTTGCATAATAGATCTCGATCAATAATGTAAATGAATAGCCTAAATGAATAACCTAGATGAATAGTGTAAATAATTTGTATGGATAAGCCGCTTACTAATTAACTATCTAAAAATAGCATAGCGCAATCATATGACAAGCCCATTAAAAAGTACAAACCGAAGGCTTTTATATTAGAGCCACACATTTGAAAAATTCACTCTTAGTTTACAGTACACCGCCCCTAATTAACGGCACTTTTTATTAGAAAACTGTTAGAAAAGTTAACTAAACGCGCATAAAACAGATAAAAACAGGGAAAACTGAAGAAATGTTAGTCACACAATGATTAAAACATCGCCACAGAAATAGAGAAAGTCGTGATATTTTTTCACAAAAAGATCTATAATATCGCCTGATCATTTATCCGTCACAAAGGTAGCTATATTTGACAATATGCGGCTACACTCAATATGCCTAAGCTAGGTAACGTGACTATAACACTTACCCAACCTGCCACCCATCACTGAGGACTCGTCTTGAACCTTCAACAAGCATCTACCGAAGAACTTCGCCAACTTGAAGCGGAACTATCTAACGAACATCAGGCTTTTTGTCAGCAACAGATTAAGCTAGATCTTACACGAGGCAAGCCCTCTAGCGATCAGCTCACATTAGCCGACAACCTTGATGGCATATTAAACGGTAACTATACCGCTGCTGATGGCACCGATACTCGCAACTATGGCGGGCTAGAAGGTTTAACCGAA
Organism: gamma proteobacterium IMCC1989; assembly: GCA_000209515.2. Lineage (GTDB taxonomy): Bacteria > Pseudomonadota > Gammaproteobacteria > Pseudomonadales > Cellvibrionaceae > Endobugula. The sequence goes on along the minus strand of AEVK01000017.1, from coordinate 608 downwards.
GCACGCCAACTAGGCGCTGACATTTTGGGCATGAAAATAAGCGAAGTACTCGCTCAAGGTAACAGTAGCTTAACGCTGATGTTTTACGCCATGCTAATTGCCAAAGAGTTTGGCTTAGGTCAAAAAGGTGCAGCCACCGCTGCAGAAACCGCATGGAAAAACACCAACGACAACATCAAATTTATTTGTCCCGTACCGGGCTACGATCGCCACTTTAGCGTATGTGAGCAATTCGGCATTGAAATGATAAACGTGCCGATGACCGATACTGGCCCAGACATGGATATCGTCGAAGACCTCATCAAAAACGATAGCAGCATTAAAGGAATGTGGTGTGTACCTAAGTACTCCAATCCTACCGGTACAGTGTATAGCGACGACACCGTAGAACGTATTGCCAAACTCGGCTTAATCGCCAGTAGTAACTTTTGTGTATTTTGGGATAACGCGTATGCGGCGCACGACTTAAACGGCTACAAAGCTATCGCCAACATCATGGACTTATGCCGCCAACACGGCACCGAAGACTCGGTACTGCAATTCGCATCCACCTCTAAAATCACCCATGCAGGTTCTGGCGTTGCCTTTATTGGCGGGTCAGAAAGCAA
>AEVK01000018.1 GCA_000209515.2 gamma proteobacterium IMCC1989 | reverse complement strand
CAATAATAGTGATGCGGGTGTTGAGTTTGAAACCCCCATTGTCGTTACTGGCCTGTTTCAGCATAATAATACGGTTTTCACCTTACAGGCCTCGGGTTCTAGCTTTGCAGATTCTGATGGAGATGGTTTAGGTGATAATGCTGATACATTCCCCAATGATCCAGTCGGCACGATTGATAGCGATAATGATGGTATTAGTGATGAAATGGAATTGGTTAATGGAACAGACCCATTTGTTCCCGATTTTCCAATTAACAAATTAGTATTCACAGATCCTGAGTTTGCACGATGTGTCGCTGAAAATGCTGAAGAGAACCAGTGGACTTATTCACGAGAGGTCACATCATTACTGTGTGTGTATGAAGGTATATCAACAGTAGAGGGTATTGAGCAGTTAACGAGCCTTACCAATATTGATCTTTCGGGTAATGCACTAACTTCACTGGATCTTTCGCCATTAACGAAGCTCAAGAAAGTTTTTGTCGAAGATAATCAGCTAACGAGTATCGATGTTTCTGGCCTAGTCGATCTTAACTACTTAGGTGCATGGAATAATCAGCTAGGTGCATTGGATGTTAGTGGCCTAACCGCGTTAACGCATCTACATGTTGATAAAAATGAGCTGTCATCAATAGTGGGTATATCCGAATTAGTTAACCTACAATCACTGCATGTTGCTCACAACCAATTGGTTACTCTTGATGTTGGTTCGTTGCAGAAGCTAGAACAGTTTTGGGCATACAATAATAGGCTTGAACTATTAGACGTGTCTGAATTAACACAGCTAACGCTATTAGACCTAAAAAATAACTCCCTTGAAGCTCTCGATATTGAAAGTCTTACTGAACTTTCATACTTGAATGTAACTAACAACAAGCTAATTTTACTGGCGACGAGTAACTTAACTCAGTTAAGTAGTTTGAGAGCTAATGACAATAATATTGAGGAACTAAACGTTGTTAACTCAGCAGGCTTAACGGTTCTTGAGATCGCCAATAATAAGTTAAGTACTTTGGATCTTTCTCAAGCACCATTATTGAATAATCTTAATGCATGGAACAATCAGCTAACGTCACTGCTGCTTCCAACAGAGTCGTCATTAACTAAATTACATGTTGATAAGAATCAGCTTGTAACACTTGATGCCTCAAAACAGATACATTTAGAGTCACTGCATGTGGCTAGTAACCAACTGACTTCTTTACTTTTGGGTGAAATGCCGCAACTTCAAAATCTATGGGCTTACAATAATCAGCTAACGGAAATAGATGTGGCTGGTTTGGTTGGGTTAAGAAATATTGTGGTCAATAACAATGCCCTTGGTATTTTGGATGTGTCGGGTCTGCATAATCTTCAATGGTTGAGAGCGGCTAATAATCGTCTTGCTCAACTGAGTACTGGTAATCTGCTTAACGTGGAAGGGATAGATGTTAGCAACAACTTACTTCAAGTGTTAGATGTTAGAGATTTGAATAAGTTATCGTTTTTGTTTGTTAATAACAACCAACTAACGCAGCTCGATCTATCCAATTTAAGTGATTTGGAATACTTTACTGCGTGGAGTAATAGATTAACTTTCCTAGACGTTTCTGCACTGACACAGTTAACGCGATTACATGTTGATAAAAATCAGTTAACAACAATTAACGTAGATAATTTAGTGAATCTTACTTCGCTAAGCGTAGCGAATAATCAATTGTCTAGTCTTGATTTGTCTGCGCAAGCTAGCCTAAAGTATTTATATGCCTACAATAATCAGCTGACTAGTTTGGTAATCCCATCGGCAACTGACCTGGTTTATATGAATATCTCATATAACCAGCTTCAACAAATCAATACAGATGGGCTATCTAACCTACAGACATTGAAAGCCGATAATAATCAGCTGACTGTGCTAGAAGTAGGGGCGATGTCAGGCCTTAAACAGCTTAGTGTTAGTCATAACGAATTAACGACTTTAGCGATCGATAATTTAATTCAGTTGACTAACTTACGTGTAGAGTACAACCAGCTACAGGCGCTCAACTTGGAAAACCTGAGTAGCTTAGAGTTTTTTACAGCTTGGAGTAATCAGCTGCAAGTAGTAAATGTCTCTGCGTTAACCAAGTTAACTAGGTTGCATCTAGATCATAATCAGTTGACCGAATTAGATGTTTCGGCATTAACAGAGCTAACATCATTGAACGTGGCCAATAATAATATTACGTTTTTGGACGTTTCTATGCTGACTAAGCTGACATGGCTAAATACTTCGAATAATCCGCTTTAAGTTGCCTGCAAAGTTTGTACTAATTTCTGAAAGCTCTATTGTTTTATCTGGAAATGTAGCTTGACCTGACAGACACTCTTGAAAAATAGATGAATGTCAGGTTAAGTCAGAGATATTACAATCCACTCTTATTCTTTTCTAAAAAATCTTCCATCTCCTCCCTTTTTCTAGGTTCAATATTTGAACTGCTATTCAATCGTCGTTCAATAATTTTTACTGTAATTTCAGGTAAATTTTTTGCTAACTTTATACCTGCTTTCCCAGTAAAGACTGCTGTATTACACAATGTTTTTCCAACTAGTTTGGCGCTTGCTATAGATACATCCTTTACTCCTGTAGCTGAAGAAATTTCAGCACTAGTTTCTTTCAAGTCAAAATAAAACTCACTTTTGAACAAAGAGTTGGTGCCTTCTTCATTTTTATTCATGTTATATTCCTTGCATCACTCTTCTATGCCATGCTCTGTAGTATTCTGCATAGTCTTCATCTCTTCCTCCTGCCTGGATCCAATTTTCGTGTTCTGGGCTTGCCTCAAACATTTCTCGCGTCATATTTTTAATATCCTCTTTAAATAGGGTTGATACCAATGTGGAATCGTAAAATATCCCATTATGGGATATTTTTCAAGTGATTGTACTGTGTATGGATGAGCAAAAAATTATGGTCGTTAAGAGAAGAGAGTTTAAGGAAAGAGCTAAGAGCAATGCGTACAGCGGTTACTCTTACTCAGGTTGAGCTATCTAAAAAATTAGGTGTTCATCAAAGCTTCGTATCGAAGTATGAGAACGGTGAGAGGCAGTTGAGATTTCAAGAGCTTGAGTTAGTTTGTCAGGCGTGCGATACGTCACTTTATGCCTTTTCGAAAAAGTTCTCCGAGCTATACCCTTCAGACAACATCACACTTAAATAACACTTTTTAACATCTAAGCTGTTGCCTTGTTAGATGGCATTGGCACCACTTTCCCGCTTTCACGTAACTCATCAAGATAGTCAGCCCACTGCTGCATCATGTCTTTGCGTTCATCAAGATAGCGGGCATGGTGAGTATATGCGGCTCTTACACCATTCCTCTCCATGTGAGAAAGCTGGCGTTCGATAGCGTCTGGGTTGAAGTTGGCTTCATTAAGAATGGACGAAGCGGTTGCTCTAAAGCCATGTGGTGTGACCTTTCTTTTACCTTTGGTGTTGCCGTCATACCCTAGCTTAAAAATAGCGCGTCTCATGGTGTTATCAGACATACAGTCGAACCGTGATCGTTCCGAGGGGAATACCAAATCATAGTGACCGCTAATAGGCTTTAGTTGGTTGATAATAGCGATGGCCTGTTTTGATAGCGGTACGAGATGATCTCCCCCCATTTTCATACGCTCACCGGGTATACGCCAAAGCTTGTCTTCTAGGCTGATCTCTTCCCATTTAGTTCCTCTCAGTTCCCCTGGGCGAACAAAAGTAAGAACGAGTAGCTCTATGGCTAAGCGCGTAATTAGGCGGCCCTGTTTATCATAAGTTTGTAGGTCTTTTAGGAATTGAGGTAGATCTTCTCGGGGTAGGGAGGCTCTGTGAGTAGTTTTCCGGGGTTTTAGGATGTCAGATAGCTCGCTGGCTGGATTGTTGGTCAAACGGCCTGTTTGGACTGCGTACCTAAAAACACGTCGCATATCTTGTAGTACGCGTTGAGCAACATCTAACGCATTTCTCTGTTCTATTTCGCGAATGATTGCAATAACGTCTTGAGGTGAAATATCTTCAATAGCGCGATGACCAACAAGGGGGAAGCTGTTATCTTTTAAGCGCGTCCATACTCGATTTGCATGATGGTCTTTCCAGGTGCCTTTTTGATGGTTCCACCATTCTTCAGCCATATTTGCGAAAGTTAATTCGACAACCTGATGAACGCTACGCTTTTGATCCTGCTTTTTTTGAGCAGGGTCAATGCCATTAGCTATATCGTTCTTTGCTTCCATTCTAGCTGATCTTGCTTTAGCTAAACTGATGTCTGGGTAAATGCCTATTGCCAGTGTTTTCTGTTTGCCGCCAAAGCGGTAGTTATAGCGCCAGCACTTGGTGCCTGTACGTTTGACCAATAGGCGAAGGCTACCACCATCGTCCATCCAGTAGTCTTTATCTTTAGCTGTGGCTTTTTTTATTTCTAAATTAGAAAGCTTGTCGGTAAGGTATTTTTTTTTTGTCATTGTAAAAATCTAGCCAAATGCTGGTATCAATGTAAATTGAACCAGAATACCAGCAATAGTACCAGCATTGTTTTGTAGATTGTGTTGGATGACGACGGACGTATAGGGACTTAAAAGGTAATATATGTGAGGTTTTACGGGGCTTTGAGGACGGTAGGGGATTATGGTGGATCTTAAAATGGTGCCCGGGGCCGGACTTGAACCGGCACGATCTTGCGATCGGGAGATTTTAAGTCTCCTGTGTATACCAATTTCACCACCCGGGCATCGGGGGATTTTTTATAGTAGGCTTGATAAACCTACTGCTAGTATAAGCCACTAGCGGCTTTGGAGGCGCGGGTCGGAATCGAACCGGCGTACACGGAGTTGCAGTCCGCTGCATGACCACTCTGCCACCGCGCCTTTGTATCCGTTAGCCAAGTCCAGCAATAACCGTTGCTGTTCTGCTAAAAGAGCGGCGCATTCTATACTATGATTTTTTAATTTCCTAGTGTTTTCTTGCTCTATTTTTCAATAACTTACTGAATGATTAAATAGTAAGCGCTCCTACGTTAATTATTGCTGTTCTCTGCCCTTTAATCGGTGTGTGATGATGCCTGTTACGTGTTTACCTATTGATCGCTTGGTTGCGAGTTTGTTTAGTGGGATAATTGCCCGCTGTCATCGTCAGTGAAACATGTGAGGTCATCAAACATGAAACAGCATTCAACAAAAATCCTGTCAATTTGCTTAATTGTCGCTATCGCATATATTTATCACCAAGATAAAGAGCATGGGTCTTTAGTGGTGGAGAATCAGCAATTAACGGAGCAGTTAGCAAGGGCTAATACTTTATTGCTGGAATCAGAAGACAAAATTGCGTTGTTAGAAAAGAAAAGCATAGAAGGTATGCTGGAGGAGACCAACAAAGTAGTGGTGTCTGGTTGGGAAACGTTGCTGGACACTGTGAAAGAAGAATTAACCAAAGCGAAAGAGCGATTTAATGCTGAGGGTTTGAGTCTGGAGAATTTTAATTTAGATGATTTTACGACTGGTGGCTCTAAGAACGAAGTGCCATCAATACCGCCTAGCTCTCAGCAAAAGCAGCAACAAAAAGCAACAGAACCGCTTATTATTGAAGGTGAGCGCACATAGCTCTTACAAAGCCAGCACGTTATTTTTTTATAGTTTTTTACTCATGACTAAAATGCGTTAATCCCAACATTTAAGGAAAACAATGAAGTTATTAAAGTTTGCAGTATTTACATTTATTATCTTGTCGGCTATTTCGGCTGGGGTTATTTATTATGCGTTTAGTCATGTTAATGAATATGTGGTTGGTATCGTTGAGCAGGCAGGTAGTGAATTAACACAAACCGCGGTGAGTGTTGACAGAGCCGATATTAATTTAACAAAAGGTAGTGGCGCATTATATAACTTGTCGATCGCAAACCCAGAAGGCTATTCGGATAGTAAGTTATATGTGTCTAATAGAGTCGCGTTAAGTGTTGCGGTAGCAAGCTTTAGTCAGCCGGTAAAAGTCATTGAAAAAGTGGATGTGCGTGATGTGTATTTTTCTGTTGAATACAAAGGCGTAAAAAATAACCTTCAAGCTGTAATGGATACGATACGTTCAGGTGCGGCGGATAATTCAGCATCGGCGGTGGTGACAGTGCAAAGTAATGGCGAGCCAATAGAGTCGCCTATAAAAGTAATGGTTGGGCGCATCACCTTTTCTGAAATAAAGGTTGAGTTATTTATAGATGACGCGGATGTTCACCCGTTTGTCGTGCCTGGATTTTTTATCGAAAATATTGGTGATGCAGATAAGGGCTTATCGCCAGTCGCTTTAGGTAATTATATTACCTTGCATTTAATGAAGGCGGTGGATGTGGCGGTGCAAAAAGAGCGTGTGCTCTTGTCAAAGGCGGGTGATCAAGGTGGTGCAGATGCCAGTAAAAGCCCGCAAGATGTTTTAGGTGAGTTGCTGCAAGACGCTGCTCAATCGGGCGCTAATTAGCACGTGTACCACATTCTCGCTGAACACAATGATTTCTTAGTTGTCTCCAAATTCGCTGGTGTGTGTGTTCATTGCGAACCTGACCGTGTGGGTTTATTGGTGCACATTAAAAAAGATCTGGGTTTGGAGCAATTGTTTCCGGTACATCGACTCGATAAAGTGACTTCTGGCGTGCTGCTATGTGCAAAAACTTCTGCGGCAGCCAGTGAGCTGTCACAGCTGTTTCAAAATAGACAAGTTGAAAAATATTACCTAGCCCTTAGCGACCAAAAACCGAAGAAAAAACAAGGCTTGATTAGCGGCGATATGGAGCGTGGTCGGCGAGGGGCGTGGAAGTTATGCCACAGTAAAAATAAGCCTGCGATCACACAGTTTTTTAGTTATGGTTTGGGCGATGGCAACCGTTTGTTTTTGCTAAAACCAAAAACTGGCAAAACCCATCAGTTGCGAGTGGCACTGAAAAGTATCGGCTCGCCTATCATCGGTGATCGTTTATACGGGCATCCGCTGTCGTTGCCGGAAGGTATTCTCCTTCATGCGTCAGTTTTATCGTTTGAGTATCAGGGTGAAAGTTATCGTTATGTGGATCTACCGAATGACTGGTTGCTTGATGAAAAGTCGCTTCCAGATACCTTTGTAAACACTCTTGCGAAACCCCCTGTAAATACCCTTGTAAAACCTCCTGTAAACACTCTTGTAAAAACCCTGCAAGATGATGCAGTAATGGCTATTGAAAAACCTTGGGCTTTGTCGTGGCCTGTAATTCGTTAACTCGCTCTTATGCGAGTTCTACTAAGGGCTTAAGGCTGGACTATGCGAAAAAATCATTTAGTAGAGCCAATCCAATGCATATTAGAAGCGGCGACAGCCTCATTGTCGGAATATGAGCTAATCAGCCAGTTGCAAGAACAGGAGTGGTTAGCGCGTATCGATTCAGCCAATACGGTGTCGTTATATAGCGCGCATTTTTTGGTTTATAACGCATTGTTTCAGCTGTATGCTTATTATCTTGAGCGCCACCAATATCTCACCATATCTGCTTTAACCATCAGCCTTGACACCGGCCTGAGCTGCGGTGGAGCAGAGTCTCAATCAAAAAACCTAGAAGCAGATAGTCGTTACAATCAGGCCGATATCGCCTCTTTGCGAGATTATTATTTGGATTGGGATAACCTCGAAAATGCGACTAAAGATTCCGTAAATGAGCTGCTTAACGGCTTTTGGGATCGTTTTGTGAGTAATGATGATTACTCAGACGCTTTAGCTGCATTGCAGCTTTCACATGATGGTGAGGCTGTTGATTATCGCCAAGTGAAAACGGCTTATCAGCGACTAGCTATGAAATATCACCCTGATAGGGGAGGGGATGTTGAGCAGTTTCAGCGGATTAATTGGGCTTTTGGAGTGCTTAGGCGAGCATTGTGAGTGCGTTGTAAGTGCCTTGTAGCTGCCGCCTAAAATCTATATCAATTTATTTTGATATAGATTGCTGAATTTCAATGAATAGCCCTGATCTTTGTTGTAGAATGCCCATCTCCGATTCACCATAGACAACAACCATAGAGTTTTTATAGCGATATTTATGAGTACTTCTATTAGCACTTCTACTAGCACTTCAGTCACGCATCAACTGCAAGAAATCTTAAAAAATCGAATTATGTTGCTAGATGGCGCTATGGGAACGATGATTCAGCGCCATTCATTAGGCGAAGACGATTTTCGAGGCAAGCACTTTCCAGATCATCCGTCGTCGTTAAAAGGCGATAATGATCTGTTAGCGATTACACGTCCAGACATTATTCAGTCGATCCACGAAGAGTATTTCGAGGTGGGTTCCGATTTTGCGACCACCAACTCGTTTAATGCGACGACGATTGCGCAAGCGGATTATGATATGGAGGCAGCGGTCTATGATATTAATTATCAATCGGCGCAGTGCGCGCGACGTGCCGCCGATGTATGGACAGCAAAAACACCAGACAAACCCCGTTTTGTTATTGGCGCCTTAGGCCCAACGAACCGTACCGCGTCATTGTCACCGGATGTCAATGATCCCGGTAAGCGCTTGGTGACGTTTGATGAATTACGCCAAGCTTATTTTGATGCAGCCAATGCTTTACTAGAAGGTGGCGCAGATATATTAATGATCGAAACTGTATTTGATACGTTGAATGCGAAAGCGGGTCTTTATGCGATGGCTGAGATTCGTGATAAGTGGGGTGAAGTTCCGGTGATGGTTTCTGGTACGATTACCGATGCCAGTGGTCGCACTTTATCGGGACAGACCGCAGAAGCATTTTGGATTTCGATGATGCACGGCGAGCTATTAAGTGTTGGTTTAAATTGTGCGCTAGGTGCAAATGAAATGTTGCCTTACGTTAAACGCCTCGACGCTATTGCGTCTTGTTTCGTATCGGCTCATCCCAACGCAGGCTTGCCTAATGAGTTTGGTGAGTATGATGAATCGCCAGAGCAAATGGCCGATCAAGTGGAGCAGTTTGTAAAAGGCGGGCATGTGAATATATTGGGTGGGTGCTGTGGTACAACGCCGGAACATATTGCTGCCTTAGCGGACTTAGCGAAAAAGTATTCTCCTAGAACGTTAAAAGAATCATAAACGAGTAATTAAAAAGACATTTATCATGACACAAACAACTCCAGATATGGTCCTGAGTGGTTTAGAACCGCTCGTTGTGAATAAAACTACCGGTTTTGTGAATGTTGGCGAACGAGCCAATGTGACTGGTTCGAGAAAATTTGCGCGTTTAATTCAAGAAGAAGACTACGATGCGGCGATAGAAATAGCGCGCGTGCAGGTTGAAGACGGCGCACAAATTATCGACGTGAATATGGATGACGCCATGCTAGATGGTGTTGCGGCGATGCGACGTTATTTGAATTTATTAGCGGCAGAGCCTGATATTTGCCGCGTACCTTTCATGATTGATTCCTCTAAATTCGAGATTATTGAAGCTGGTTTGCAATGTGTGCAAGGCAAAGCGATTGTAAACTCTATCTCGATGAAAGAAGGGGTAGAAGAGTTTATTCGTTACGCTAAGATTGTTAAACGTTATGGCGCAGCGGTTGTTGTGATGGCATTTGATGAAAAAGGCCAAGCGGATACTTATCAGCGCCGTATCGATATCTGTAAAAAATCCTACGATATTTTAGTGAATGATGTAGGTTTTCGAGCGGAAGATATTGTGTTCGACCCTAATATATTTCCTATCGCTACGGGTATTAGTGATCATGATAATTATGCCGTCGACTTTTTTGCTGCAACTAAATGGATAAAAGAAAATTTACCGGGCGCAAAAGTATCGGGTGGTTTGTCGAACGTGTCATTCTCATTCCGTGGTAATGACACCATACGTGAAGCCATGCATTCTGTGTTTTTATATCATGCAATTAAAGACGGCATGGATATGGCGATTGTCAACGCAGGCATGTTAACGGTTTATGATGATATCCCTAAAGACTTACTAGAAGCCATTGAAGATGTTGTATTAAATCGCCGCGAAGATGCGGGCGAGCGCTTGGTGGATTTTGCTGAACAGGTAAAAGGGCAAACAGCCAATGTAAAAGAAAGTGATAAATTAAAATGGCGTGAAAACCCATTGCAAGAACGTATTACCCATTCCCTAGTAAAGGGGATTGCCGAATTTATTGAGTTGGATGTTGAAGAAGCACGATTACAAGCAGATAAGCCACTGCACGTTATCGAAGGCCCATTAATGGTGGGAATGAATGTCGTTGGTGATCTTTTTGGCGCCGGTAAAATGTTTTTACCGCAAGTGGTAAAAAGTGCTCGCGTAATGAAAAAAGCGGTCGCGCATTTGTTGCCTTATATCGAAGAAGAAAAGAAGCGCTCTGGTGATGTTAGCCAAAACAACGGCACTATTATTATGGCGACGGTAAAAGGTGATGTTCACGATATTGGTAAAAATATTGTGGGCGTGGTGCTGTCTTGTAATAACTATGAAGTCGTGGATTTGGGTGTGATGGTGCCACCAGAAAAAATTCTGGATGCAGCCGTAGAATGCAATGCCGACATTATTGGTTTGTCTGGATTGATTACGCCATCGCTCGATGAAATGGTCACCATTGCTGAAATGATGGAAGAGCGCGGAATGACGGTGCCTTTGCTGATTGGCGGTGCAACGACCTCTAAAGTACATACGGCAGTAAAGATAGAGCCTAAGTATAGTGGTGTGACTTGTCATGTATTGGATGCGTCTAAATCGGTTCCTGTGGCGAGTGGTTTGTTAAGTGATGATAAGCCTGCGGTGATTGAAAAAATCAAAGCAGAACACGAAAAAGTTAGGTTGCAAAATGCCAATCGCCGTTCAAAGAAAGCTTTTGCTCCATTGGGTAAAGCCCGCTCAAATAGCAGCAAGATTGACTGGGAAGGCTATCAAGCGATTGTGCCACCCGTGTTGGGGCAGCAAGTATTTTTGAATTGTCCTCTAGCAGAAATTGTAGAGCGTTTTGATTGGACACCCTTTTTTAAAACGTGGGAATTGCACGGTAAATATCCTGATATTCTCACAGATGAAGTGGTGGGCGAAGAAGCCACTAAGCTATTCGCTGATGCAACAGAAAAGTTACAAGAAATTGTTGATGGTGATTTGCTGCAATGTCATGTGGTGATGGGTTTGTATCCTGCCAATGGTATTGATAATGATCAAACCGAGCTTTATCAAGATGAAGACCGACAAACTGTGGTAGCGACATTAAACCATCTACGCCAGCAAGTGGATCGTCCTGCTGAACGTCCCTATCGTTCTTTGGCTGATTTTATTGCGCCAAAATCTTCGGGTGTTAATGATTATATGGGCGCATTTGCCGTGGGCTGTTATGGTGCTGAAGAGTTAGCGAAAGGCTACGAAGCTGCGCTAGATGATTATAATGCCATTATGGTTAAAGCGATTGCGGATCGCTTTGCTGAAGCCTTAGCTGAATTAACCCATGAAAAAGTGCGCAAACAGTACTGGGGTTATGCCAGCGATGAGCAGCTGGATAACAGTGCGTTAATTAAAGAATCATACGATGGTATTCGTCCTGCACCGGGTTACCCTGCCTGCCCAGAGCACAGCGAGAAAGCTACGCTGTGGGAATTGCTCGACGTAGAAAACGCCATAGGTAGCCAGTTAACGGATAGCTACGCGATGTATCCCGCATCATCAGTCAGTGGTTGGTATATTGCGCATCCAGAAGCACGTTATTTTGGCTTAGGTAAAATTGATAAAGACCAGTTGCGAAATTATGCTGAGAGAAAAGGTTGGGATATCGAAACGGCTACGCGCTGGTTGCGTCCGGCGTTGGCTGATTAGTTACTAATAGGTAGTCTCAGCCGGTGCAGCCATCAATCTCTCTTTCTATTATTGTGTTTGCTGTTGTATTTATTTATGTGCTTATTGATGTGTTTATTAATGTTGCAGATAATGGTACAGAAGAAACGATTCAAAAATAGGAGGGTAAAAGATGGCGGCAACTTATAATCCCAATGTATTTAATGTACAGAATGAAAGACAAGCTAAAAATATTATCCTTACTCCTGAAGGCCAGTCAACAGATGAGCGTTGGGAAAAGGAGACTCCTTTTTTAGTGAGTGATATTAACCAATTAATGAATCTTGAAAAAGATTCCTTAATTGTTGATTTTGGTTGCGGGATAGGTCGCGTGTCCAGAGAACTCATTAAGCTACATGGTTGCCGTGTTATCGGTGTAGATATTAGTTTGTCTATGCAAGTGTTGGGCTTGCAGTATGTGCATGATAGCCGTTTTTCTGTGTTAACTCCTGATTTGATTCGCCAGATGGTGAAAAGTGGTTTGAGGGTTGATGCTTGCTTTTCGATTTGGGTATTACAGCATTGTCCTAATGTAGAGCAAGAAATAGAACTGATTAAATCACTGCTTAAGCCGGGAGGCTGTTTTTATATACTCAATAATAATATGCCTGCAATACCAACAGATAAAGGTTGGATCAATAATAAGGTTGATATTAAACCGATGTTGGAGAAGCATTTTAGTGAGGTAAGTTATTCAATGATCCCGCAGGAATATGTTTCCGAGGTTGTTCATGAGCACAGTTTTATAGCCAAGCTGAAAAAATAGATTTGATATTTATTCGCTGTTTAGTTATTGCTGTTTAGTTATTAAAACTCAATAATACTTTTTGTTCCGGTGAGCGGTTAATGGGCTCGCCGTCTTTTCCAAAACGCAGGGTGACTAGTTGCTTGTTCTGTTCCTCTTTGTGTTGTTTTTTCTGTGCAAGCTCTGCGCGAAAAATATTCTCTTCCTCTATCGCTTGATCTTCTGATGCGAAATATCGCCATGTGCCTTGCATTTGATGCATGGCATGGGCAAGTTCGTGATATAGATTTTGTAGTGCGGTAAATTCTATTAATTCAAAACGCCTATTATAAACACGGTGGCTGCCGGTATTGGGCATGTCGGCGTCAAAAATAATAGTGACACTTTCCCCTTTTTTGTTAATTAAATTTTCGGTCATTGGAGCAATGGTGCGACCTGCGGATAGGCGAGCTTTGATAGAGTGCTGAATGGTGAGAGTGTGGCCAGAGCGAATAATCGCTGCCAAGGTGTTTTGGCCTTTTGTGGTCGTAGCAATTTCATTAAGCCAATTAATAAAGCGCTGGGTTTGTTGTGTGGATCCTATCAAGTGGATGTTCTGAATGATGTGTAATTGTTTCGACTGGCTTTCTACTGTTATGCTTTTCTCTATGCTGTATTCAACGGTCGCTGATGTGAATTCAACGAAAAGTAATAAACATAAACACCATAGCTTTGCCAAATTACCCTCTCTTTTTCGGCCAGCCAACATATAAACGTTGCACTGTAATGAAAAATAAGACTCTCGTAATAAGTATAGAATAAAATGATTATTTTGCTAGAAGAGGGATGTAGGTCTTTATATGGAGGGGAGGGGGTAAGATATTAGTTGCTTAGAGTGACGATTTTAAACCCGTTCTTTTTTGTGATAATAGTTTGCGAGGTGAATAACGCTAATTGTTCATTAGGGAATTGTATGAATTCATTGACCACAAATACTGCGATGCCTTTGTGGGTTAAATGCCTTTTGGTTTGTTCTAAAAACTTTACGGTGAGTGTTTTATCGTGACTGAAGCCTTGGTGAAAAGGTGGATTACATAAAATGAGATCAAATTTTTCATCAATATTTTGCGCACAGTCATCAGGAATGATGGATGTCGGTAATGAGAGGCTTGCGCTATTCTTTTTGGCGCAAAGTAAGGCAGTTGCGTTATTGTCTGTCGCGGTGACAGATATTTTTTGTAGGTTTTCTGTGGGCAAATAATAGGGAAGATTAAAAAATATCCAGCCATAGCCGCAGCCTAGGTCAAGTATGTTTTTTGGGGTGATATCACGCTCTTGAAGTATGGCAGGCAGGCTTTCCAATAATAACTCTGAGCCTATATCTATTTTGTTCCAACCAAATACTCCGGGCTTAGTATAAACCTTAAGGTGTGGATGATTGGGGGTAGGTAAGCGTTGGATAGTGGTGTAATTATCATCAGGAATATTTTTTGTTATCGTAAAGTCACTAAATATACCGCTGTAATCTAGACCTTGTTTTTTTAGTTTGCCTTTGCATTCAAAAGTATCGAGTAATTTTTTTTGATAACTTTTGATACCTTCTTGTTTTTTACCACTAAGAATTAATTCGCCAAGAGAGTCGATATTTTTTTTATTGAGCAGTTTGCAAGCTTGGTTGAGTAGGTGGTGGGTGAGTGCCTTCTCTTTGGATACTCTATAAATAACACGTTGTATTTTCATCGTGTTATCGCCGTCATAGAAATGATCAAAATTAAAATCGTTAAACGTGGAGTCAATATTTTTACTTTTCGCTAATGTGTAAATGTCGTAGCGATTGGTGATTAAGGATAGTAGTGGATAATCATTCTGCTCGAGATGTTGCAATGCGCTTAGAGCATTTTCATCGGCAATCCATAGCGTAGGAACATCGGCAGATTGCAGATAAGGAAGTAGGGGAGAAAAGGATGAATCTAGAAAACTCATTTTATGATTTTCTCATACTCATCGGTAGTAAGTGCACGATACTGGCCTAGAGAGAGTGAGCTATCTAATTGGATGTGACCTATTTGTTGTCGATGTAATTGTTTAACGTGGTTACCTACTGCTGCTAGCATACGTTTCACTTGATGGTATTTACCTTCGGAAATAGCAAGTTCTATGCAGTATTTGTTAATGATATTGACGGTCGAGGAGCGAGTCGGCTTTTTTTCATTATGTAACAGTACGCCCTCTTCTAAAGCTTTTTTAGCTGTTTCTGTGAAGGCTTCTTCAAGTTCTACGCGATAGGTTTTAATGCAGTGTTTATTTGGCGAGGTAATTTGGTGACTCCATTGCCCGTCATCGGTAATCAGTACCAAGCCCGTTGTGTCTTTATCTAGGCGGCCTGCAATATGCAGTTGTTGCGTATTGGGTTCGTCTAGTAAATCAATCACTGTGGGGTGCATACTATCTTCTGTCGCGCAGATTGTATCTATCGGTTTATTGAGCATAAAGTATCGTGGTGCAGGTGCGCTTAGGGGCTCATCAAATAAACAAATGATATCTTTTTGCGTGTCTAGTTGTAGAGCGGCATTTTTTGTAGAGACGTCATTAACGGTAATGCTTCCATTTTTGAGTAAGCGTTTTACTTCAGCGCGTGAATAATCGGTAACAGATGAAACGTATTTATCTAAGCGCATAGGTTTATTGAATACCAATAGTGTGATGTGGGGTGAGGCTCAAGTAGTCTACTAGCGTTATAGCCATTTTAGATCTGTGTTAGAGGCGTATAATAATAGTATTGATACTAGCCGCTTAATACGGCCAGTATATAAGTTGTGCTTTACTTATTAAGTAAGCTTTTCTCGCCCGATGCCACTGATTGATAAATGAGGGTGTTGATCGTCATAGGCCCTACGCCACCAGGAACGGGGGTGTAAGCGGCAACACGGTCTATGAGGGGGGCGAGCTCAATATCGCCAACACCGCCAGGGTGGTAGCCTGCATCGACGACCACTGCGCCATCTTTAATCCATTCGGCTTTGATAAATTCGGGTTT
>AEVK01000019.1 GCA_000209515.2 gamma proteobacterium IMCC1989 | reverse complement strand
CCACCCGCCGATGCTTTTAATAATACGGGATACCCCATGGTGTCGGCAGCGGCTTTCAATATAGCAGGATCTTGGTTTTCATCATGATAACCAGGAACTAAAGGTACACTGGCCTCTCCCATAATTTTTTTCGCAGCCGACTTAGAACCCATCGCCGCAATAGCGGCTGTAGATGGTCCAATAAAAATAATATCGTGCGTATCACATGCTTCTCTAAAAGTGACATTCTCACTGAGAAAACCATAACCGGGATGTACTGCATCCGCATGTGTTTGTACTACTGCCTCGATAATACGGCTGATATCTAAATAAGATTCACTAGCAGGAGAAGCTCCAATATAAACGCTTTCATCCGCCATTTTGACATGCATAGCATGCATATCTGCATCAGAATAGACAGCAACCGTGGCTATTCCCATTTTTTTTGCCGTCTTAATAATTCGGCAAGCAATTTCACCACGGTTAGCAATCAGTATTTTTTTGATCATAGGGGATTTTCACTACAAATGATGATAATTAAGAAGTAAAATTATTTAATCTTATTAAGAAAAGCCTGCAAGCCTTCTTGACCCTCTGGGGAGGTACGAATGCTCGCAATACGCTCACATGTTTCTGTTATTAATGCACTATTTATTGGTCGACCTGTTATATCAGCCACCAATTTTTTAGATGCTTTCATTGCTTGCGGGCGATTTTCTAATAGTTTTTCTACCAACAAACCTGTTGTGCTATCTACACAGTTTTCGTCTACAGACTCAGAAAGCAAACCTAAGTCGAATGCTGTATCTGCGTCAAATTTTTCTGCGGTTTGAAAATAGCGACGCGCAGCCCGTGCCCCTATAGCAGCAATTACATACGGACTAATCGTCGCTGGGATTAAACCAATCTTCACTTCGCTTAAACAAAAAAAGCTATTGTTAGCTCCAATCGCCATATCGCAACAACTCACCAAGCCTACTGCCCCACCATAAACACCACCACTCACCTTAGCGATAGTGGGCATAGCTAAGGTATCTAACGCATGTAACATGTCAGCTAATAATTCGGCATCACGAATATTTTCGTCGTGGCTAAAATTCACCATTCGTTGCATCCATTGCAAATCAGCACCGGCTGAAAAGTGCTTACCATTGGCTGTTAATATCATTACACGAGCAGAACTTTCTGTGACCCGCTGAAACGCTTGTATCAACTCAGCAATCATCGCGTCATCAAAAGCATTATGTTTGCTTGTTCTATTTAACGTGATCGTCGCGACTTGACGATCGTCAATATTGAGTAAAACATTCTTGGTAGTCATTACAGTCTCTTCCTATATACCCGCCCTACATTCTGAACACACCAAACGTAGATTCTTCTATTGGTTTATGTAAAGTAGCAAATAATGATAGTCCTAATACTTTTCGAGTGTCCGCAGGATCAATAACACCATCATCCCATAAACGCGCAGACGCATAATAAGGATGACCTTGCTGTTCATATTGCTCAAGGATTTTTTGGCTAAATTCAGCTTGTGATTTTTCGTCCCATGGCTGCTGTTGCTTTTCCATTTGTGCTTGTTTAATTTGCGACATCACACCGGCAGCCTGCTCCCCACCCATTACGGATATTCGTGCATTCGGCCACATAAATAAAAAGTTAGGATCAAACGCTCGCCCACACATACCATAATTTCCTGCGCCGAATGAACCACCAATTAGTACCGTTAACTTAGGCACTTTAGCGCAGCTAACTGCATTCACCATTTTGGCGCCATGCTTGGCAATGCCTTCCGCTTCATACTGCTGTCCCACCATAAATCCGGTAATATTTTGCAAGAAAATCAAAGGGATTTTTCGTTGTGCACACAATTGAATAAAATTAGCGCCTTTTAAAGCTGATTCACTAAACAACACACCATTGTTTGCCACAATACCTACGGGGCAACCATATAAGTGAGCAAAACCAGTTACTAAAGTCACTCCGTACAAAGCCTTGTACTCTTCAAATTCAGAACCATCGACTAGACGAGCAATTATTTCTCGCACATCGTAAGGTTGTTTTTTATTACTAGGGATAATGCCGTAAATGTCCTCAATAGGGTATTTAGGTTCCACTACTGATTTCATTGCCATTACAGATGGCTTTTGACGATTTAACTGCTTAACGATATCACGAACTATTTGCAAACCATGGTAATCATCTTGTGCATAGTGATCGGTTAACCCCGACGTTCTGCAATGCACATCGGCTCCACCCAACTCTTCGGCACTCACGATTTCGCCTGTTGCTGCTTTCACTAATGGCGGCCCCGCGAGAAAAATAGTTCCCGTTTCCTTTACAATAATAGATTCATCCGCCATAGCCGGCACATAAGCACCACCTGCAGTACAAGAGCCCATCACACAAGCGACTTGCGGAATATTTTTTGCGGACATATTGGCTTGATTAAAAAAAGCGCGACCAAAATGATCGCGATCAGGAAACACTTCATCTTGTCTCGGTAGGTTTGCACCACCAGAATCGACCAAATAAATACAGGGCAGATGGTTTTGCTCTGCAATAGTTTGTGCTCGAATATGTTTTTTGCCCGTTAATGGATAATAAGATCCCCCTTTAACTGTGGCGTCATTGGCGATAATCATACATTCTTGACCTTCTATTCGGCCAATTCCCGTGATAATTCCTGCTGCCGCAATATTTTCATCGCCATAAACATCGTAGGCAGCTAATTGAGAAAGCTCTAAAAATGATGAGCCACTGTCAATCAATACATCAATGCGCTCACGCACGAGTAGTTTGCCTCTCGATTTATGGCGTTGCTGATAACTTTCTCCACCACCCAAATGAATCAAAGAAATTTTTTCTTTTAAATCATCTACCGCCTCTTTCATAGCCTTACGGTTGATTGAAAACACTTCTGCGTGACGATTAATATTGCTGTTAATAGTTGTCATTAGCTGGTTTCTTTAAATAGTTCGCGGCCGATTAACATACGCCTAATTTCCGAGGTGCCAGCACCAATCTCATAAAGCTTTGCATCTCGTAACAAACGCCCGGCAGAAAATTCATTCACATAGCCATTACCACCTAATGTTTGAATGGCCTGCAATGCCATTTGTGTCGCCTTCTCTGCGGTATATAAAATAACCGCCGCAGAATCTTTTCGAGTTGCCTCACCACGATCACAAGATTGTGCAACCGCATATAAATAGGCACGCGATGCTGATAAATCGGTGTACATATCGGCAACTTTCCCTTGGATCAATTGGAACTCACCAATACTTTGCCCAAACTGTTTTCTGTCGTGAATATAAGGCACTACTAAGTCGAGACAGGCCTGCATAATACCTACCGGCCCGCCAGATAAAACCGTGCGCTCAAAATCGAGGCCACTCATCAGCACTTTTACGCCTTGACCCTCTTTCCCTAAAATATTTTCCGCAGGGACGGGACAATCTTGAAAAACTAATTCACAAGTATTAGATCCGCGCATGCCCAACTTATCTAATTTTTGATGACGAGAAAAACCCACTGAATCTCGTTCTACAATAAATGCGGTAATGCCTTTAGAGCCTGCATGCGTATCCGTTTTGGCATATATGACATAGGTATGTGCATCTGGTCCATTAGTGATCCACATTTTATTGCCATTAAGAATATAGTGATCGCCAGACTTTTCTGCCTTTAACTGCATGCTGACAACATCTGACCCTGCATTGGGTTCAGACATTGCCAATGCACCAATATGTTCACCCGAACATAAAGCTGGCAAGTATTTTTTCTTTTGTGACTCGTTGCCATTTTTATAAATTTGATTAACACATAAATTGGAATGTGCACCATAAGACAAACCTACAGAAGCAGAGGCACGACTAATTTCTTCTAACGCTACTACATGCGCAAGGTAGCCCATACCACTACCACCGTATTCTTCACTAACGGTAATACCTAACAGTCCTAAATCGCCGAATTTACGCCAAAGATCTTCCGGAAATTCATTATCAATATCAATTTGTGCCGCTCGTGGAGCTATTTCTTTTTGTGAAAACTGATAAACCATATCGCGAAGCATATTAATATCTTCACCTAAATTGAAATTTAATGTGGGGTATTGTGTATTCATTCGTTGATCTCTTTTTCAATCAATAAACTGATGGCGGTAACATAGTAATAAGGTTATTTTATGATTCAGAACCTACTGACTCTTTTTCTATAATGGAAGTAGATAAGGATTGAGCGCAACGCAACTCGGCATCTTTTAAATCCAGCATCATCTGCTCAATATCCTTTTTTTGCTGTTCAAGCATATATTGTTTTTCCACTATCTTTTCTCTCAGTGTTAGCAGCTGCGCCTGGCTCCCGGTCATAGGGTCATACAATTTAATAATGCTAATACTTTCATTTAGCGTAAATCCCAAGCGCTTCCCTCTTAATATTAGCTTGAGCGTGACACGATCTGCCGTATTGTAAATACGTGTTAGGTTATTGCGCGCGGGATTAAGCAAACCTTTCTCTTCATAAAACCGTAAGGTTCGCGTGGTTATATTAAATTCATTTGCTAAATCAGTAATTGAGTACATAAGCTATTTCAACATGAAGTCATTATTAGGAATTCTGACGCCAACCCCAAAACCAGCTATTTTCTAAAAGATTGAGATCAGAATGAATACAGACTACACCAGGACTACGTTAACGTAAAGGTCAATTTTTAAAAAATATCCCTCACACCCGATACTAATAGGAAAAAAATGAAACTGTCACATGAAAAACGTTCTATACAAGAGCAATATGAAGACAACTATCGTACATGTTGTCGTTTCGGAAGTGATAATTAGGGATACAACTAAAAAACTATTGAAATCGTGTCCAGGCTACAGCCCATTACGTGCCTACCTAAAACGATCAGGAGTCGCCGGCTTGGCTTATTCACACCCCAAATTGATTACAATAGCATCCGCCAAGTGTCGTAAAAGACCACTCTTTCGCTTATGTCTCGCTACGTAACAGGTGATTAGATCACCCCACCGCCAAACCAAGGCCCTACCCGACTGCATTAAGAGATGCAGAACATGGTTATAGAAATCTATTATAAAAGTTACGTTCACGATGGATGTACGCTAAAGCACAGGTGGTAGCTATTCACATACCAGATTCAATAACAACAGAAGCCGACAGTAAAAAACACCTCCTAAGGCAAATATTGACTGTGAAAATGAATACGTCAATTTTAAAACAAAAAAAACGCCTCAATCGAGGCGTTTTTTTCAAAAACAAGCTTAATACAAGTCTATTGAACCTGACTTAACCATGCATCATCATTAAACCACTTGTTATAAATACGATCATAAGAGCCATCGCCTTTGATTTGGTTTAAAAAGTTATTTAAAAAATTAAGAAAATCAGGATCTCCAGCACGAACTGCCCAACCTAAAGGCTCATAAGTAAACGGTTGATCTAAATGCACTACTTTTCCTTTATTCTGTGCTGCAAACAAGGCATTGTAAGGCAAGTCAAAAACTAAGGCGTCAGCATTACCGTTAATAACTTCTAACGCAGCTTCATCTTGTGATTCAAAAAGGCGTGACTTAGCTTTGCTTAATTTATTTTGCATTGCTACTGTTGCTGAGGTTCCAATCTTTGTTGTTAAAGTATACTTTGGATCATTTAAATCCTTGTAACTTTTAATTTCATCTTTTATTTTAGGGTTCAACAAAACAGTTTGCCCTACAGTGATATATGGATTTGCGAAATTAATTTTCACATTTCTTTCCGCTGTAATTGTCATCCCAGCAGCAATAATATCGCACTTCTTAGTAATTAAAGATGCAATAATCCCATCCCATGCGGTATTCACCGGAACAAATTTTACACCCATTTTCTTTGCCATCAACTTCATGATATCAATATCAAAGCCAATATAATCGCCTTTCTTACTTTTCATTTCAAATGGTACATACCCTGCATCAAAACAGCTTTTGATTTCGCCTGACGAAATAATACTAGAAATAGTAGATTCAGAGTAACCCAAAGTAGACCAGCTTGCTGCCGAGGAAATAACTATGGTGGATATAATTCTTTTTATCATAATGTTATACCTTTTTTATTTATATATTTACAGGAGGTATAATTCTAACCCACATCCACACTAAACTCACAACAATCTTTAAAATAATGTCACCCATCACAGAAAAAAATGAATTATTCGTATCATCGACAATACGCAAAATATAATTTTGTTTTAGAAGAAAAATCAAAATAAAACACGACGCATAAAAAAAATTACACGCTACAATAGCCACTCAACATTACGGCCATTATTTCATGAAAGTTTATAGATGCAAACTGCATAAGGACATACAAAAAAAACTTATATCTCTATTCGTTTCAGGAGTAACGGCAAGGTCTGCTGCTAGTAAAATGGCAATACATCCAAACACAGCAACTCTTTTTTATAAAAAGTTACGCATCCTTATAAGCCATGAAATAATAACCAACAAAAAAATTGAAAAAACAATAGAAAAAGATATGGAAATACAAAAGCCATCTATATCACTTCACACAAGTAAAGGGGAAACCCATATAACCTTTTCCTTAGAAAGCAACAAAGAACAATGTGATAGCATTATTTATATCGAGAACATCAACAAAAAGAAAATATTAAACATAGAAACCTTACATCACTACATTATTAACAAAGAGAAAGCTAAAGATTTAGAAAGTTTTTGGGGAGAAACAAGGTTATTATTAAAGAAATATAACGGAATAACTACAAATAATTTATTATTATTTTTAAAAGAATGTGAATTTAGAATTAATTATGGATCCTTAGAAGAACAACAACAGCAATTGATGACGTGGGCAAATATAACAATATAAATGGTCGTAAATTAAAGTTGGAAAAAACACCATAAAATCAATTTACGACCACAATAACTCATTAAAAAATTAACGAACTTCGTCAATCCCTTTTTGCAACAGCTGAACAATTGAATCATCGACGTCAGTGCTAAAAGCAAAGTATAGCTCCGTAGCTTTGACGACATTTACTACTTCGTAATCAGCGGGGTTCTCACCTAAACCTTCCAGTATTGTTAATGCAGAACCTTCATCGTATCCCCATAATTTTGCTCTACCGCTAATGAGCATTTTTGCAGCATTTTCAGACTTGGATATTTGAGTTACCATACCTTCAGGTGTCCCAGCACTTAACACCAATTGTTCTCCTACATCATCTCTGATAACCACTATCTTTTCTTTCGTTTGGCTGACATCATCGAACTTTTCTATATTCGATGATTTTTTTGCCCAAACAACAGTTCTGTTCCCACCTAAAGGGCCAGCCCACTTGAATAAAGATTCTCTTTCTTCCGTTCTTGTGGTGCTAAAAAGCAATACATTAGGACCGCTTAACGCCGTTTTATAAGCCCTAGCCCACGCAGCCACAGTAATTTTTTCTTTTGCAATGGGCTTGCCTACCGCACTACTTGCTGCAATTAATAAATCTACTGCTTTTCCTGTAAGTTCTCCATTTTCAGTATAGTTATAAGGATTAAACTCTTCCGTCATAATATTCAGCGAATTAAAATCTGCTGCTTGACTGAATGAACCATATGCCAAAAAAAGTAAACAAAGACCTGATAAAGTTGTTGATATTGAACGTTTCATAGTTAGTACCCTAGTTAGTTTATGTTCGTCATATTGAGCATAGAAAAAAATACCGCTATCACCAGAGAAAAAGAATTTATCTTCAGACTGCACTAGATAAAACCATCCTGCACCAGATTAGTCTGCTCTAAATGTGGGATATTTATAAAATCATTCAATTTACAAACAAAAATACTTAGTCATATAACGCAAAAAAGGCAATTACTTAGTATAAGTAATTGCCAAAAAACTATCCTTGTTAGGAGAAACTACCTATCCGTTTTTCTAAAAGATCTTTCAAATCTCTGTAAAGCAAAAGATAAAATACCCGTTAATAGCAAATAACATAAAGCAATAGTAAACCACACTTCAAATGGAGAGAATGTTGCACTTGCCACTTCGCGCCCAGCCTTAGTTAAATCAGTAATCGCAATAACAGAAACTAAGGAAGAATCTTTAACTAGATTAATAAACTGCCCCACCATCGGAGGCAATGTCTTTCTAATAGCTTGCGGAAGGATTACCAGTCTCATAGTTTGAAGGTATGACAAGCCTAGTGATTTTGCGCCTTCTGTTTGGCCTTGTGGAATGGATTGAATGCCAGAACGAACAATCTCAGCAATATATGCTCCACTAAAAATAGATAAAGCAGCAATACCGGCTGTCATTCTATCTAAATCCAGTACAGTTCCGATAAAGAAATAGAAGATAAATATTTGCACTAATAAAGGCGTACCACGAATTATTTCAATATAAACAGTGGTCAAATTCATTGCTATGACATTCTTTGTAGTTCTCAAAATACCTACAACAAGACCAATAATAATTGCAAAAATCAACGAAAAGAATGATATATAAATTGTCATCATCATACCTTTTGTGATGAGACCGAATCGCCATTCATTAACCGTTGCTACAACATCACCGGCATACACCAAATCAAGATCGTTAAAACTTGTCTCATCATAAAGCTCTATGACAAAGGCATCATCTCCATCATCGGATACAACATGAATAATGCTATTTTCAATTTTCACTGTACCATCGAAAGGTGATGTTATTTCTTCAGGAGACACGTCGATTATATAAGGAACAACACGCTCCCATTGCCAGTTATAGTCAATTTTTTGACTCACCAGATATATGGCAACACAGCAAAGAAAAACAACGAACATCGATATTAAATGAGAAAACCAAGTTTGCTTAAATATTTTCATTTTAATTTTACAACCTTATTTAATTAAAAAATGGGAGCTAAAAACATTATAGCTTAGGTAAAAAGTTTTCAGCAATCATACAACGGCAGCTGCCTCCGCCTATCGACTCAATAACGGAAATAGGACAAACAGCAAGCTCGCCATTGCGCTCTAATAGCTCAATTTGGATTTTAGAAAAACCATTATACGCTGATTTAGACATTACGATGACAGGATCCCCATTACGCGTCTCTAATTGCAAAATATTTCCACACATAGAATACATTTGCTCCATATTTATAGAAATTATTTCCTTATTAGAGTTTTCAAGCTTCTCCGTCAAGCTTGCTCTATGACTTTCATCGATACTATCAAAACAGACAACAGCAAATTTCTGGCCTACACTCATTAAAACGTTCGTATGATAAACCGGATCACCGGTAAAACCATGGGTAGGAAAGCTAGCAGCAACTTGGTAACCAGATATATCCGCGAAATTATTCAATTGATCAACATCACAGCGTTGCGATAATCCTGCATATATAGACTTTTCTGTGTGATCTAGAATCATTGCGCCAGTGCCTTCCAATATTTTAGAAGATTCTACAGGTGAACCTACCCAAGATAGCTGACGAATATCGTAACCACGCCTATTTAGCAATTCAACCAACTGATCTGCTTCACGCTCTTGCCTTCTATTCTCAGTGCTCATCGGAAATATATAAAGATATCCCTGGGGCGTAGTTACAAACCAATTATTGGGGAAAATAGCATCTGGAGTTACAACACCTTCGGGGTATATAGGATCAAAGGTTAACACTTCAATATTTTTATTTATTAACTGATCAACCATCGAATCAAATTCTTTCCTCGCTAAGCCCAAAACTTTATTCGATGGAACTTCATTTTCATTTTGAAAAACATTATCCTTTGCTGTTTGAAAATTAAATCCAAAATGCTTTCCTTTTACCATTATAATGGATGAAGCTAATTTTTTTTCTAACATATTAATGCCTGTATTTTTTATGTTATATAACTTTATTAGGACTATACTGTCAAAGTAGTTCCATACTCTTTTGTATTATGTATTGCTGATATAAATGCACCATCTTCTGAGGCAGATAAAATAACAGCTCTATCCGTGCCCTTTCTTAACAAATTTAATGTTTCATACACCTTTGGAACCATTCCACTGTGAATCACTTTTTCGGACACTAGTTTTTCAATTTCAACCGAATCAATTGATTTGATGCGGGAAGACTTATCGTTAAGATCACGAAAAATAGCTCCAACACCAGTAACTAACAGCAGTAAATCTGCAGCCATCATTTCAGTTATTTTAGCAACGGTTGTATCCGCATTAATATTAAATATTCTTCCCTCGTTACTGATGCCCAATGTAGCAATAACCGGCACAAGCCCGACATCTAATAAGTTTCTTAGCAGCTGAGTATTGATACCTGTTACATCACCAACCTCTCCAAAATCAACTAATGTTTTATTATCCGTCAGCAGCATTGGGGGCCTTTTAACCGCAGTAATTAATTTACCTGATGCACCATGACAACCAAATGCATTAACGCCTTCAGAAATCAAAGAAGACACTAAATTTACATTGACTTCACCCGCTATAGCTTGCTTAACCACACTAAGTGCTGGCTCATCGGTAATACGCCTCCCTTCAATTTTATTTGCTTGAATACCCAATTTTTTTTGCAATGAGGTGACCTGCGGGCCACCTCCGTGCAAGACAATGACTTGCCAGTCAGCTTTAGTGAGCGCAGCTATGTTTTTAGCTAACCCTTTCCTTTGGTTTGCATCAGAGACAATATCTCCACCAACTTTTATAACAGCTAATGGCTTTTTTTGAGGAGCGCTAATCATGGCCACAACCCTGGATTATGCAAACCAAAATCTTGTGATTTCCCTGTCATTAAATTAAAGCTTTGAATTGCCTGGCCAGCTCCACCTTTGATTAAATTGTCAATTGCCGTGATACAGCAAAGTGTTTTTATACCACTGTGTATATCCTCTTTAATAGACAAACCAATTTCTACACGCGCTGTACCTGCAACGGCAACTATTTCAGGTGAAACACCGATATCCGTAATTGAAACCAAGGAAGATGAAGCGTAATAGTCTTGATATAGCTTCTGTATATCATCGATCGTTTTTCCTTCGGGCATGTCTATTTGGGAAATCGCCAATATCCCACGTACTAACGGTGCTGAAACAGGTACAAAATTTAAAGTGATATTCTCTGCACCCGCAGATGTAAGCGTTTGAGATATTTCACTAGTATGTTGGTGTGTCAAAATTTTATATGCTTTTAGATTATTAGCACGAATTGCATGATGAGTCCCTAGCTGAGGATGAACCCCAGAGCCTGAAGACCCGGTCATAGAAACATTGCTGATTTTTGATTTATTTAGAAGTCCGCTAGCAGCTAAAGGTAGAAGCCCCATTGAAATAGCAGTAGCAAAACAACCAGGGCTCGCTACA
Source organism: gamma proteobacterium IMCC1989 (assembly GCA_000209515.2). Classification (GTDB taxonomy): domain Bacteria; phylum Pseudomonadota; class Gammaproteobacteria; order Pseudomonadales; family Cellvibrionaceae; genus Endobugula. The sequence goes on along the minus strand of AEVK01000019.1, from coordinate 13,004 downwards.
TGCTTTGCTGACTTAATCGCCTCAGAATTCAATTCTGGCATACCGTAAACAAAACTACCTAAACGTTCTGGGCACGGATGTTTAGGCGCATAATCACGTTGATAGTCTTCTATATTTTGCAATCGAAAATCACCAGACAAATCAATGATTCGAACATTTAAATCCAGTAACTCTAAAGCAACTTTTGCTGTGATCACATGAGGCATAGCTAAAAACACAACATCAGCACCTTCAACACATTCTGTAGGAGTGATATCCTGAATAATAATGTCATCATGCCCTGCTAATGCACGATGCACCTTACTAATCGGTCGACCAATATAATCTTTACTAGATACACGCAGGATATCGACATCCTCACGCGTAACCAAATTCCGTAAGATTTCTGCAGCGCCATAACCGCCACCACCAATAATTGATACTTTAGTCTTTTTCATATTATTACTTCTCTACTGTTATAAATTAATTTCTTTAACTACTAATCCTGCGCGTTGGCCAACCGGTACAGATTCATTAGGGAATACAATAGCTTCCCCCTCTTCGCTAACAATATAATCGTTACCTACATCACTACTAAGCCGATAACCAATAGGAAAGGTTTGAAAGTTTTCAATTAGCTTTCCTACATGTAAAGTAAAACTTTCAGACTTTTTCATAAGCTCACCTTTTACTTGAAAAACTCTATAATCACTTTCAGAGGAATACTTGCAAAATTTACTTTCTGGACTAGACAATAGTATTAATAAATTCTTTAACACTTTATCAAATTGCTTCTCATCATTATCACCAAATACATTTACACTTCCTAATTCAATAGTAAATGCTGACGCTGCATAATAATGACTAGAAAAATAAGAGAACGTACTGCTTGGCTGATGAGAAAGAAGTACAGTCTCTACATCACTCTCTTTAAAAAAAGAAAGTGATGTGTAATCAAAACAATTATTTTCTTTATGAGGATATATAATAAACTGGGGATATAATGAACCTCTGATTGCCGTATGAAAATCATAATGTATTTTCTTTCTATTTGAAGAAAAAAACTGATCTACATATAACATCAAACGCGCTGCCCGCCTACACTCCAAGCTATTACTGATCGTTCGCTTAGGATTAAACAGTCTATTTAAATTTTCTTCTATGAAACGTGTTTGATTAACTGCCGACTGTGGATTACCAAAAATAAATAAAACTCTATGCTTTACATCAACAATACCTTGAATAATACCGTCGATAATTTTTGATAACATTTCAATAGGACCAGTTTCATTCCCATGAATACCACAAGAAAGAACAATATCCACACTTTTATCATTAAATACTGCATCTTTAGGCTCTACAAGAAGAACACCATTATCTAACAGTTTACAATCAACTCCTTCTTCAGTTTCAAAATTAAACTCTATATTTTTTTTCGAATGTAACAAGGTGAATTTTAAAAACCCTTTTTCAAAAAGATCCTTCTTTAAAATTTCATGATCATTAATTTTATTTGCTAAAGTCATATATTTCTCTCATTGATAAACATTTAGCTATTTCTCGCAGCGCACAATAGCTATCTTTTATAAATTCAGCATCAAACAAATCATCAGGGGTGATTTTTTCACGATAATATGCTTTTACTATCCGCTCCAGCTCATCCAATTTACTTTCAGTCATCATCACATCACCACCTAAAGCGTCAATTTGAGATTGGTTCAGCAACACTCTTAATCGCAAACATGCCGGCCCACCGCCGTTTTTCATACTTTGTTTTAAATTCAAGAAAACTCTATCATTAATCGGATTATTGGTATCTGCAATTAGTCGATCTACACAATTAAGCGCTTTAACATTTTCCTCCACCTCTTTCGGCATCAATAACATCATCGCCCCATCAGGCAGAGTAATTAACTGGGAGTTGAAAAAATAAGAGCTTACCGCTTCATGTAAAGGCAACTCATCTTCTGATATATTTAAAAAACAAACATCGAAATTACACTTTCTTCTAATGACATTTATTTCTTCCACTTGATTTATAAATGATTTTTCGTGCATTAAAAAAACATTTTCATTAATCACGGATATCACATCATTATGAAATACACCCGCGTCAACAGCCTCTTCGCTTTGCTGTAAAAAAATAGAGTTTTCATATGACAACCCATGATTTCTCGCAACCGCTTTAGATGCCTCAACGGCTTGTCTACAAGGGAAGCCTTTTCTTTTTTCTAAAAAAGCACTTTTTCCATAAACAAAAACCTCTACACCAGGTTGATCATGGCGCAAACATAATCGACCATGATTAGCGGCGCCTTCATCACCGATAACTGAGTGCGAGGTGATTGCGGAATGTACAACAAAATGTGCCTTATCTTCGAAAATAGTGTTTAAAACACGAGTGGTTTGAGGCACTTCCATCGACCGGTGCAAAGCATTTGCTAAATTAGCTACCGTAAGATGAACTCTCTTGTCTGTGGTATCTAAACTAGGAGAAATAGTCGCTGCATTAGCCACCCACATAGATGAAGCTGACATTAATTGCCTCATGTAATATTTCTTATCACTGGCATTGTCGCTTGCAGTTTCGCGAGATAACCCGGGGCCGTTTTGCGTCAAAGAACCCTTGGCATACCCCAAATCATTTAATAAATATGGACAAGGCCGCTGCTGCGGAGGAAGTGCCGCTTGTTTTACTCCTTTACGAAGCAAAACACGCATTTTATTTAGCCCTTGCAGCGCTGCAGCTTGAGGACTTGATTCAGCATTTGCGGAACGCATTGAAGCAATATTTCCAGCTGACAGGCCACTGTAATTATGTGTTGGCCCGACTATGCCATCAAAGTTCACTTCAAAAAATGTAGACTGCGTTACAGTCTGAACCTTACTAAAGACTGACATATTGATATCCCCACATCCGCTCTAGATTTACAACCAATACAGTGCAGCAGCGTCGCCACTCTGTAGGTTTAATTCCTCAAGTATTTCTTTAGAGACATTTATTCCCGACATTGAGCTATCCGAATACTGTATTTTTTTACTTATCACCCGAAAATTTTCCAAGCTTGCGTTAGCAATTAATGCAAACTTGTCATCGTCTTTCGCACTAAAATCATCGACACAATTCAATGTGACTGACTGAATATTTTTTACTATATCGATTTCATCTACCCACGTATCGACACATATACCGGCATCAAAAATATCTATTTGACCTTGATAGCGGAAACCTTGTTTTTGTAATAATTTCACGGCACCTTGTGCACTATCATTGGGTTTAGCAATGACATCCTGTGCATCACGGGGTAATAAATTGACGTAAATAGGGTACTTCGGCATTAAATCTGCCATAAATTGAAATTCATCACCACTGCGAGCATCAGCTACATCCATATCCATTTTAAAAAACTTCGATCCAACAGCATTCCAAAATGGAGATTCATTATTCTCATCTGTCCAACCACGTATTTCACCAAATGCCTTGCCAGGAAATCGATTCCTATGTGCAGCAATAAACATCAATCGAGAGAATGACAACAAAACACCTCGCCCTCCTCCTCTCTTTTGTGGATTCAAGAACAATGTAGCTACCTCTGAACAACCACTGTAATCATTAACTAAATGAAGAACATCCATATCATTGCGCACACCGACATCCTTGGAAACAGTAGATGATTTAACTACCCGATAGCTATAAAACGGACGATCTAATCCAACGGTTGAATAGATTCCTGACACACCAATAATCTCGCCCTCTTCTTCCATAACAAACAAATATATTTCATTACCTGGTTCCATCACATCACGATTAAAGCTATCAACAGATGTCTTTATTCTTACTTGCATGTCTTCAGAACTATTAGGCATGGTGGTCATAAAACCATCTACTGTTTTTGCCAATGCATTTAAGCCTGAAAGATCTTTTTCATTCACTATTCTTACTACAGCCATTGGTTTTATCCTCGTGTAAATTCAACAAATCATTGGACATATTTTGTCAAACTACCAAGAAAATGTGCTGTGTATTTTCAATGCTTTTAAAATAAATATTCTGGCAAAGGCTATAACACCGAATAATATTCGGCAAAAAACGAAAGTCCCAGTAACAAAAATACATAAAGATCGACTAAATAAGCTATATTCCGCTTTCCATTCAAAAGTACTTTAAATATATTAAAGGCTTAGTAATAGCGTGTATAACCAGTTTTCACTTAGATCTTAGACATATCATTTCAATACATACCTAATCTAGACTTACTCAGAGTTTCAATAAAAATAATATTCGGTATAAATCAAAAATCCTAACAATAGTTAGGATATGCAATTTAATTAGAAATAATCCACGAACGATTTCATGATTAAATACTCTGTAGCTAATGTGAATTAATCTAAAAACTGAGTAATTAAAGAGGTCTACATGAACGCAGAAAAGAATGACTTAAATAGTTTGATTGATATGGATAAAAAAAATATATTTCATCCAGCAACATCTATCACCGATTTAGAAAAAAATGGCCCGCGAATCGTAAAAAGCGCGAAAGGAATCTATATTGAAGATCAAGATGGTCGCCAAGTTCTTGATGGTATTGCTGGATTGTGGTGCTCTAACTTAGGACATGGCAGACCCGAGCTTGCTCAAGCTATGGCTAATGCAGTAGAAAACCTTGACTACTTTCATACATTCAATGGCCACTCTAACGAACAACAAATTCTTTTGGCCAATGAGCTAATGAAAATAGTACCTGATAATTTGAGCCATGTTTTCTTTGGCTCTTCTGGGTCGGATGCTAATGACACATTAATTAAAATTGCTTGGCAGTACAATATATCTCGAGGAAAGCCCAGTAAAATAAAAGTGATTTCGCGATGGCAGTCATACCATGGCACCTCCATATCTACTGCCAGCCTAACTGGATTAAAAGGTTTCCATAAAGCATTCCATCTTCCATTAGACTTTGTAATTCACACAGATATTCCCCATTATTATATCCACGGTCAGGACGGAGAGTCAGAGGTTGAATTTACTCAACGCTTACTTGATACATTATCGAGACAAATAGAAGAAGAAGGTGCAGACAATATCGCTGCGTTTATCGGTGAACCCATCATGGGTGCAGGAGGTGTTATTCCACCACCGACGGGATATTGGGCTGGGGTACAAAAAATTTGTAACGACAATGACATTTTACTTATATTAGATGAAGTAGTGTGCGGTTTTGGTCGCACAGGAACAGCATTTGGCTCTGAACACTATCAAGTAAAACCAGACATGATGGCAACTGCAAAGGGAATCACAGCAGGTATTTTTCCTATGTCGGCCGCTTTTATTTCTAAGGAAGTACATGATGTAATGCGCCAAGCTTCAGCAGAATATGGTGGTTTCTCTCATGGTTACACTTATTCAGGGCATCCTGTAGGTGCAGCCGTTGCATTAAAAGTGTTAGAGATAATTGAACAAGAAAAGATCATTGAGAACAGTAAATCAACTGGCGCTTATTTACATGAGCGATTACATGAACGACTGGCTAATCACCCGCATGTAGGAGAAATACGCGGAAAAGGCTTACTTGCAGCTGTGCAGCTAATGAAAGATAAAGATAAGAAGATACCCTTTGATGTGGCTGATAAAGTGCCTGCAGCAATGTCTTCCGCTTGCTACCAAGAAGGTCTTATTGCCCGTCCACTGCCTAGCATTGGGGCACTTGCATTATCTCCACCACTTATCACATCTCGGCACGATGTAGATATTATAGTGGATAGAATGTATACAGCATTGAAAAAGCTATAAGTTAGACGTTACTTAGAAGGCGCAAGGGATTCTATGTCGAATCCCTTGAACCGCTTACTTTCATCCATCACGAAGTGCGTTTTCATGCTTTCAATTTTTTTGCATGTTTTTAACAAATAATTATTAATTTCTAAATGTCGGCTCATATCTTCACAGACAATTTTTAAAATGAAATCAAATTCACCTGAAACCGTTGAGCATTCAACGACTTCCGGCATTTTTTCAATAACATCCACAAAATCCTCAAAGCCGCCTGGGCCTCTCATAGCAATTGTTGCTATACATGTTACATAACGACAAATATGGCTTAATTCAATATAGGCTAAATATTGAACGATGTATCCGTTTTTTTCTAATCTTTTTACTCTTTGTAAACACGAACTAGGAGATAAATTCACTTTCTCGGCTAAGGACTGATTCGTTATTCGCGCATCAGCTTGAAGGTTAGCAAGGATTCTCAAATCTAATCTATCTAATGGTTTCATATTCGTTCATCTTCAAAAGTAGTTATATCGTTGTTTAGAGTGTTAGTACATAATGGGTAATAATAGAATTATTACCCTGTAAAATTCACCAAAATGGTAATCCTAGTCACCGCCTAGTTTACCTCTTTTAAGAAAACAGTAAGCAGGTAAATATCGTCAAAAAACAAAATTAAATTTCAACATACAATTGATTTTATGCGGAATATTTCATCCCACCTCGAGCGGCTGTAAAACATTCAACACAAAGAGCTTACACTCATTCGTTAATTAGCTTTGTATTTGTAGATTACACACTCTAGAATAGCTCATATAGTTACAAATACTGGCCTAATGCCTTTCATTCACTAAAACATGACCACCATATGAGTATTAATTGGTATCCAGGGCATATGCACAAAGCCCGAAAAGAGATTTTAGCGGCATTAAACAATATCGACATATTGATTGAAGTCGTTGACGCGCGCCTCCCTTATAGTAGCCAGAACCCTATTATTGCTAATCTGCGGCACAACAAGCCTACTATTATCGTATTGAATAAATGTGATTTAGCCGATCCCGACGTCACCCAACAATGGCAAGATTATTATCAATCTCACGACAATGTTAAAACGGTAACTTGCCAGCAAAACATGCCTGAAAAAACCCGTAAAATCTTGGATACTTGCAAAGACATTGCATCCGAAAAAGACGCCAGTTTTAAAGCTATTAACGCCATGATTTTAGGTATTCCGAATGTCGGAAAATCAACTATCATCAATACATTGGCGGGACGAATTATTGCTAAGACAGGGAACGAGCCTGCTGTTACGAAGCGTCAGCAAAAAATCAACCTTGAACACAGCATCATGCTTCACGATACACCCGGTATTTTATGGCCGAAAATTGAAAATACTCACAGTGGTTATCGTCTAGCAATATCTGGAGCGATTAAAGACACAGCGATGGAATATGATGATGTAGGCTATTATGCTGCCGAGTATTTAATGGAGTATTATTCTCCCCTATTACAAAAACGTTATCGCTTAGAGGCAATGCCGCAACAAGTTATTCAATTTTTAGAGCAGATGGGAAGTAAACGTGGCGCCAAACAAGCTGGGGGCCGCGTTAATATACATAAAACCTGTGAGATATTATTACATGAGTTTAGACAAGGCCTAATAGGCAACATCACCTTAGAAAGACCGCACATGATGGAAAAAGAAATGGCAGAGATTGAAGAAGAACAACGCCGTAAAAAAGCAGCGAAGGAACAGCGCAAAAATAATTTTAAAGCCAATAGAAAAGTTTAATATTCAATAATTTTTTATGAGGAATATAGTGATGGAAACGGCATCGGCCCTTCACGAAAAAGCCACACCGGATAACTGGGATAAAATAATACACCAATCTTTTCTTAACGGTCACATTCATAAAGCGATTGAAGCCATAGTTAATGCTATTAATGCTGCAACAGATAAAAAACCTAAAGGCTTACTCATTCAACTGAGCTACTATCTTTTTATTATTAAAGACTATGCTGGCGCAAGCCATATTTTGAAAAACGCACATCAGCTGTACCCTGAAGATGAAAATCTACTGCTAAATATTGGAATAAGCTTATCTAGAAATAAGATGTATCAGGAATCAATACAGTATGTCAGCCAATACTTAAAAAAGAATAAAACAGACTTTACCGGTTGGGACTCTCTCGCCAACAGCTACTATCATACTGGAGCCCCTGAAAAGGCAACGAAAGCAGGAAATAACGCCCTTTTGTTAAAAGACAGGTTAAATAAAGACCCTGAGAATACATGGCTTTTACCAGACACTTCCATTAGCGGCCTCACTCAAAACAAGAAAAAAGTGATTGCGTTTAGCTTGTGGGGGAATGAAAAACGTTATATTTTCGGTGCTCTACGTAATTTATTACTCGCTCCAGATATTTACCCTGACTGGGAGCTATGGTTTTATACCGACAACTCTGTAAGCCCCGGTTTTCATGAGCTGATTGAACAACTTGGTGGAAAGGTGATTTTACAAGAAAAAAATCAGAGCCAAAGGGATAAACTGTGTTGGAGGTTTTCTGTTGCTAATGATGAAACCGTTGGATACTTTTTGGTGCGAGACGTAGATTCTGTTTTTAGCGTGAGAGAGTATATTGCCGTTCAAAAATGGATGGATTCAGGAAAACACTTTCACATTATTAGAGACTGGTGGACACATACCGATCTTATGTTGGCAGGCATGTGGGGGGGAGTTGCAGGAGTGTTACCTAACATAAAAACACTGCTTGCGGACTACTTTCCTAACTCTGTCACCACACCTAATATTGACCAATGGTTTTTGCGTGATCGCATTTGGAATTATGTAAAAAAAAGCTGCCTAATACACGACCGATGCTTCTCTTATGGTGGTTCTCAAAAAATACCGGGACCCACACCGGATGAAAATATCCATATTGGTTCCTGTGAATATAGTCAGCGACCCGAATTTCAAGAAAAAATATTATCCGCTTGGTTAGACCGAGGACGAAATAAAAAAGATTTATAACATCTCACCGACGTTAAATGTTTCCACTGCATAAGCACCGCGAGAAAGACAATCAATAGCCAATGCCTTGCTACCTATTTCATAAAGAACAACAGGAACATTGGCTGCAATTTCTTTTTCAACATTAATATCGATACGCTGGTAATTAACAAAAACCCAATCGGCTTGAGTAATTTCCACTAAGTCATTTCGGTTATCCCAATCTCTGATAACTAAACCACTTTGTAAAAAACCGTATTTTTTTGCTACAGCGATCGTCTCTTCTGAAAAACTAATCAAGACAATGTTATGAATAGCGGAAGGAACACTACAAGAAAAAAAGACTTGTTTGATCATTGTTAAGCAAACGTCTACACCATAGCGCTCTACACTCTCCTCTTTAAGCTCGATAAAAAACCGTACATGTGGGCACTCTTTTATTATTGGCAATAAATCCGCGAGTACAGCAATAGGGTTAGACAAAAAATCATCCCCTAAACGATTCGGCTCACTGCAATAGTAATGTGCTAACTGCTGCGAGGATAAGGTATGGATATTACCTTCTTTACCTGTGACTCTATCCATTTCCGTATCGTGAAATAAAATCACCTCTCGTTGATCGTTTAACTGTACATCAATTTCAATGTTAACGGCACCTACTTGAATTGCAGCATGAATAGCCAGCAGACTATTTTCAGGAAAACGATGCTGATAGCCTCGATGGGCCACTAATTGATTGGCTTTTATTCTCATACAGGCAATACCCTCTCTATCTTTTACAACTTTCTCAAACTTACCTTTCTCACCACCAAAAAACAAACTTGTCTATTCATTCTTTCTTATTTATAGATAGATCTAAAAGAAAAACTCATCTCAAAGCCCTTCACTCTAATAGCCCCTTATACAGAATCTATAGACTAATAAATAAATCTCATGTATCCAATAGAGTGACTTAATTGCAATCACTTACACTACAACACATAATACAGCCTCTCGACTTTAGCTATACAGCGTTTCGCTATCTTAAGTTAAGAATAAAAAATTAAGAATAAAAATAACAATAATGTATTTCATTTATTCGACTGACCACCCTGACAAGGGCAACTATTTTTAGAGGATATTCCATGTTAATCGGCATACCTAAAGAACGCTTCACGGGCGAAAAACGTGTAGCGACAACACCCGATGCTGCACAACAATTACAAAAACTAGGCTACGATGTCGCCATAGAAAGTGGCGCCGGCGAATCAGCGAAATTTCGTGACAGCGATTATGAAAATGCAGGCGTTTCTATCATTAAAGAGCTTGAGGCGCTTTATAAAACGGCGGATATTATTCTTAAGGTTCGCGAGCCTGTTGCAGAAGAAATTGCCCTACTACGCGAAGGGCAATTATTTGTCTCTTTCTTAGCACCCGCGCAAAGCCCCGAATTATTGCAAACCTTAGCAGATAAAAAAGTCTCTGCACTTGCAATGGAAAGTATTCCTCGTATCTCTCGTTCACAAAAAATGGATGCGCTTAGCTCTATGGCGAATATTGCCGGCTATCGCGCTATCGTCGAAGCGGCGCAGCATTTTGGTCGATTTTTTACAGGCCAAATTACCGCCGCAGGTAAAGTGCCACCGGCAAAAGTATTGGTTATTGGTGCCGGTGTCGCAGGGCTTGCCGCCATAGGTACCGCGCAAAGTATGGGTGCCATTGTGCGCGCCTTTGATACCAGACCAGAAGTAAAGGAACAAGTAGAAAGCATGAACGGCGAATTCCTGATGTTGGAATTTGAAGAAGATGGCAGCGGTGAAGGCGGATACGCCAAAACCATGAGTAAAGAATTTATCGATGCCGAAATGGCATTATTTGCAGAGCAAGCCAAAGAAGTAGACATTATTGTCACTACAGCCTTGATTCCCGGTCGCCCTGCGCCAGAACTCATCACCGAAGACATGGTGAAATCCATGCGCGAAGGCAGCGTCATTGTCGATCTTGCCGCCGCTATGGGCGGTAACTGTAAACTATCGGAAGCGGATAAAGTCGTCGTTAAACATGGCGTATCCATTATCGGCTATACCGACCTCCCTAGCCGCTTACCCACACAAGCGAGTCAGTTATATGCGACGAACCTACGTCACTTATTAACCGATATGACCCCCAATAAAGATGGTGTGTTTGTCGTCGATTTCGAAGATGAAGCCATACGCGGTGCTACCGTCACCAAAGACGGCGAGATCACCTTCCCACCTCCGGCACCTAAGCTATCGGCTGCACCAAAAGCAAAACCGCAGGCCGTTGTAGAAGCTGCAGTAGAAGAAAAAGCACCTTCAAAATTCAGACCTTGGATACCCTTTATTGCCGGTGCAGTATTGTTAACTTGGTTAGGCACTGTCGCACCAGCGAGTTTTACTGCCCATTTTACCGTATTTGTTTTAGCCTGTTTTGTAGGTTATATGGTGATTTGGAATGTATCACCTTCGTTACACACACCATTAATGAGCGTGACCAATGCCATTAGCAGCATTATTATTATTGGCGCACTGTTACAAATATCATCGCCATCCCCTTGGGTGATGTGGTTATCTGCAGTGACTGTTCTCATTGCCAGTATCAACATCGTTGGGGGCTTTGCAGTCACTCAGCGCATGTTAGATATGTTTAGAAAATAAAGAATAAAAACAGTCACCTAAAAAGAAAGATTAAAGAGAAATATTATGTCCCAGAACCTCGTTAATATTGCTTATATCGGCGCCACTATCTTATTTATTCTCGCTCTTAGCGGCTTAAGTAAGCAAGAAACTGCCCGTAAAGGAAATTTGTTTGGCATGATCGGAATGGCGATCGCATTAACCGTTACCGCTGTCGGCATTGTCACCGAAAACTATAGCTTACTTATTGGTGCTTTAGTGATTGGTGGCAGTATCGGTTTGATACTCGCTAGAAAAGTACAAATGACACAGATGCCAGAACTCGTTGCTATCCTCCACAGCTTAGTCGGCTTAGCCGCTGTATTAGTCGGATTTGCTAACTTTCTTAGTCATGACATGAATTTACAGGGTGTCGAGAAAACTATTCACGACGTGGAAACCTATATAGGTATTCTCATTGGTGCAATGACCTTTTCCGGTTCCGTTGTCGCCTACTTAAAGTTAAGCGGCAAATGGGGTGGTAGACCACTACTCCTTCCTGCTCGTCACTGGTTAAATCTCAGCTTGCTAGTACTGGCTATTTATTTTGGTATTCAGTTTGTTGCAGAATCATCACTAGGCGGCGGTCTTACGCCACTGATACTCATGACCATTGTGGCACTACTCTTCGGCATACACATGGTGGCTGCTATTGGCGGTGCCGATATGCCTGTTGTCGTCTCTATGCTCAACAGTTATTCAGGCTGGGCGGCGGCGGCATTAGGATTCATGCTTTCTAATGACCTACTTATCGTGATTGGTGCGTTGGTTGGTAGCTCTGGCGCAATTCTGTCTTACATTATGTGTCGCGCGATGAATCGCAACTTTATCTCCGTAATTGCCGGTGGTTTTGGCAGCGCACCCAAGACAAGCGCTGGCCCAGCAACAGAGATTGAAGGCGAAGTCACACCAACAACCGTGGAAGAAGTTAGCGACATGCTAACCTCTGCGAAAGAAGTGATGATTATTCCCGGTTACGGTATGGCCGTTGCACAAGCACAGCACATGGTCAGCGATATCACTAAAACCTTACGTAAAAAAGGCGTGAATGTACGCTTTGGCATTCACCCCGTCGCAGGTCGTATGCCGGGACATATGAACGTACTGCTTGCCGAAGCGAAAGTTCCTTACGATATCGTATTTGAAATGGAAGAAATTAATGAAGACTTCCCCAACGTAGACGTCTCCATCGTCATTGGCGCTAACGACATCGTCAATCCAGCCGCCCAAGAAGTACCCGACAGCCCCATCGCAGGCATGCCGGTACTAGAACCATGGCTAGGCAAAACAACCGTGGTATTAAAGCGCGGCATGGCAGCAGGTTATGCCGGCGTTGAAAACCCATTGTTCTATAAAGAAAATACACGCATGTTATTTGGGGATGCGAAAGAAAGCTTGGAGAATTTATTTAAACAAATTAGTTAAGCCTTTTCTCAGAACGAAAATAGGAACCAAAAAAAAGCGAATCTATAGTAGATTCGCTTTTTTATTACCTAACTAAAACTAATCAGCGTTAAAAATTGTAGTTAAAGCCGATAGAAATGTAAGCGCCTAACCAGCCACACCCTA
>AEVK01000020.1 GCA_000209515.2 gamma proteobacterium IMCC1989 | reverse complement strand
GATTAATAACCGTCTCGATTTTACGGTATCGAACTTGTCGAATGTATCTGAAAATGCATCAGCAGCACGGTCACGCATCATGGATGCTGACTTCGCGGCAGAGACAGCAGCGTTGAGTCGTTCGCAAGTGCTACAGCAAGCATCGCAGGCGATGTTGGCTCAAGCCAATGCGCGTCCACAGCAGGTCTTGTCACTTCTTAACTAAGCTATCTAACTCATTGATAATAGTGAGAAGTTAGTTTTTAAGAAATGATGTAGTAATGATGGATGTAGTAATGATGTAAGTCCCGATGGGCTACGAGAGTGGCCCATCAACGAAGTACAAGAAAGTAGTAAGAGGTAACAAGTCATGAATGAAGTAAGACCCACACAAGTAGCCCCCACAGTACCGAATGTAGGATCAAACGCAGTACCCCAGGTTGCCAGTGCTACTTCATCTACACGCTCTGAAGATACGGTAGTGTTGCCGGTTGACGGTAAGGAATTGCCAGTTAAGGATTTACAAGCAACTCAAAACACTCAGCACACACAAGAAGCAACAGCGAACCCCAATATTGAGCAAGCTGTCACCGAGATTAATGATTACGTTCAGTCTGTTCAACGTGATCTACACTTTAGTGTGGATAAGGATTCCGGGGAAACGGTTGTTCGTGTAAGAGATAAAGAGTCTGGTGAATTGATCAGACAAATACCGGAAGATATCTTTTTAAGTTTGGCACAAAACTTGAAGGATAATCAGCCAATACATTTATTTGATGCCCATGGGTAATGTGTTGTGAATATATTTTAGCCGTTGAGGGGTGTTATACCTCGTTTATGTAAGATGAAAGGCTAGAACGAATCCATTAAAAACATTTTTATGGGCGCATATTTTATGCGCTTTTTGTCGTTTTATTAAAAGTAGTGTTATAGCCGGTATCGAGTGCATTACCCGCGACGCTACTTGATAGAGGTTATTATGTCTCAGAGTATTGTTAGTGCATTAGGTGCGGGATCGGGTATCGATACGACGGCCTTAGTCAGTTCTTTGGTAGATGTTGAGCGATCAGCTACTCAGACACGCATAGATACGAAACGCACGGATACCGAGACGCAAATTTCTGATTTTGGCTTAGTGAGTAGCGCACTGTCAGTGCTGCAAGATGCCGCTCAAAATTTGAATAACCCAGATACATTTAATAGTAAATCTGCTTCGTTTACGGATAGCACTGCCTTTATTCCCGTGTCGTTAGATCCAAAAACTCAAGCCGGTAATTACACTTTCGACATATCACAGTTGGCGCAGGCGCAATCGTTATCGTCTGAAGCAGTATTAAGCTCACCATCAGATACGGTAGGAGAGGGTACATTAACCTTTGAATTTGGTAGTTGGGACGAGGTTGTTCCACCCGCAGACCCATCTACTTTTACGGCAAGTGATACACCGGCTGTTACCATCACAATTGATAGTACAAACAATAGTTTAACTGGATTAGCTAAAGCAATTAATGATGCCGATTTTGGTGTGCAAGCCAGTGTAATTAATGATGGTTCCGGCCATCGTTTGGTTACTCGCGCAGCATCAGGTTTCGATAGCCAGTTGCGTATCACTGCAGCAGAAAGTGGTGGCTCGCCCAGTGATACTGATAACACCGGTTTATCGCGTTTTGCTTTTAATGAATCAGCTTTTCAGTTGGATCAAAATCAGGTTGGTCAAGATGCTGAATTGACCGTAAATGGCTTAGCGGTGACACGAGATACCAATACTATCGATGATGTGATTGATGGGTTTGAATTTAGCTTAGCCAGTGTTACTGGAGAGGGTGAGTCGGTCAGTGTGACTATTGATGAAGACAAAAGCAGTGGTGAGACGGCCG
>AEVK01000021.1 GCA_000209515.2 gamma proteobacterium IMCC1989 | reverse complement strand
TTTACATAACCCCCATCTGTGTATCGAGCCGTTATGCGGTTCAAGATTTTTTAGGCAACGCCAATGGTAGATATGTAGTGTTCACTATATGTGTCATGGCGGTGCTACCACTTAACTTATAAATTTAACTCAGAAAATTGGAGATATTAATAATGAATATTCGTCCTCTACATGACCGCGTTGTTGTTCGTCGTCAAGAAGAAGAAACGACCTCTGCTGGTGGTATCGTATTAACGGGTTCAGCTAAAGAAAAGCCAAACCAAGGCGAAGTAGTTGCCGTAGGCAATGGCCGTATATTAGACAGCGGTGATGTTCGTCCTGTTGATGTGAAAGTGGGTGATGTTGTTGTTTTCGGTAAATATGCTGGTAGCGACACGATTGATGTTGATGGTGAAGAGTTAGTGATTCTTGGTGAATCGGATATTAAAGCAGTGGTTGAAAAGTAAGAGGCTTTTTGCCCGTAATTTTCCTCCGTTCTTTCTATACATAATACAAAATTTTAAGGTAAAAGATCATGGCAGCTAAAGAAGTGCAATTTGGGGATAACGCCCGTCAGAAAATGTTAGCCGGTGTAAATATTTTAGCCGACGCAGTAAAAATCACATTAGGCCCTAAAGGTCGTAACGTAGTGCTAGACAAATCATTTGGTGCACCAACAGTGACTAAAGATGGTGTGTCTGTTGCGAAAGAAATCGAACTAAAAGATAAGTTCGAAAACATGGGCGCACAGATGGTAAAAGAAGTGGCGTCTAAAGCATCTGATGATGCGGGTGACGGAACTACTACTGCGACTGTATTAGCACAATCAATTGTTAACGAAGGCCTAAAATCTATCGCAGCGGGTATGAACCCAATGGATTTAAAGCGTGGTATCGACAAAGCAGTAAGAGCAGCCGTTGAGCATATTCATACTATTGCTCAGCCATGTACAGATACTAAATCTATCGCGCAGGTAGGTACTATTTCTGCAAACAGCGATGAAGCGGTAGGCTCTATCATTGCAGAAGCAATGGAAAAAGTAGGTAAAGAAGGCGTCATTACTGTTGAAGAAGGTAATAGTTTTGATAACGAATTAGACGTTGTTGAAGGTATGCAGTTTGACCGCGGTTACTTATCGCCTTACTTCGTAACTAACCAAGAAAATATGATGGTGGAATCTGAAAGCCCATTCATCTTACTAGTCGATAAAAAGATTTCTAATATCCGTGAATTGCTACCAGTACTAGAAGCCGTTGCGAAAGCCGGTAAGCCTTTAGTGATTGTTGCAGAAGATGTTGAAGGCGAAGCCTTAGCGACACTAGTGATCAACAATATGCGTGGCATTGTTAAAGTCGCAGCATGTAAGGCACCAGGTTTTGGTGATCGTCGTAAAGCGATGCTAGAAGATATTGCTATCTTAACGGGTGCGACGGTTATTTCTGAAGAAGTTGGTTTGAATTTGGAAGAAACAACGCTTGAGCATTTAGGTACAGCTAAACGTGTGACCATGAGTAAAGAAAACAGTGTGATTGTTGACGGTGCTGGTGAAGCGGCTGCGATTCAATCACGTGTTGCTCAAGTGCGTGCACAAATCGAAGAAACCTCTTCTGATTACGACAAAGAAAAACTACAAGAACGCGTGGCTAAATTAGCGGGCGGTGTTGCTGTCATTAAAGTAGGTGCGGCAACAGAAGTTGAAATGAAAGAGAAAAAAGCACGAGTTGAAGATGCATTACATGCTACTCGCGCAGCGGTAGAAGAGGGCGTTGTTCCTGGCGGTGGTACTGCATTAGTGCGTGCTGCATCAGCTATTGCCGATTTAGCGGGTGATAACGACGAGCAAACTGCAGGTATTGGTATTGCCATACGCGCAATGGAATCGCCACTACGTCAAATCGTTACCAATGCAGGTGAAGAAGCCTCTGTTGTTGCAGACCAAGTGAAAAAAGGCGAAGGCAACTACGGCTTTAACGCAGGTACTGGTGAATACGGCGACATGTTAGCCATGGGTATTCTCGACCCTGCTAAAGTAACTCGTACGGCTATCCAAGCTGCGGGTTCTATTGCGGGCCTAATGCTAACAACAGAAGCCATGGTCGCAGACTCTCCTGAAGAAGCTGCCGCTGGCGGCGGTATGCCAGACATGGGCGGCATGGGTGGTATGGGCGGAATGGGCGGCATGATGTAATTCTTCGCGCCATTCATAGAAACTGAAAAAACCGAAGGTTAGCGCCTTCGGTTTTTTTATGGCTGCTAGTTTTTAAACATTCTTTATCTGGAGTGCGATAGTTTCCTCTTTCTTGCACGATTAACGTCTATAGAGCCAGTTATTGTTAATAAGTCCATCTTTATCGTTATCTCTTATACTCTTTTCTACTAAGCCAACTATTTGCTTAAATAGTGATCTATACTAGTCTTAATTGGGTTGTAAATGTGTGTTTATGTGACAGCGTGTAAGCAACTCATAGCAGCGAGGTATTATGGTCGATGGCAGCAACAGTCATAGGTAGTATCGCTAGAGTAGAAGGGACGTTAATTCTTTTAAAGACTTCGGGTGAACAACGCGAATTAAGACCTGACGATGTGATTGTGTCGGGCGATATTCTTTATGTGAGTGGTGACGGCGAAGCAACGGTTCAATTTACTGACGTAAGCTCCAGCTCGATTAGGGGCTTTGGGGTAATAAAAGCAGGCGATGTAATTGTTTTTGATGAATCTACCTTGGTTGATCTTGACCGTTTACTGGTCAACACCAATATCGAAAATCCAGTAGCTTTAGATTTTCAATCACCACTGGAAGTACTCAGCTTACTTAATGAATTACCTCCTGCGGCGGCAGGGCCAAATACAGAGACTGCAGAAGAACAAAGCCGCTCTCAAACTGTTATCGATACTCCATTATTCACTCTTCGCAATAATTTTCCCGAAGCATTACCCAGTGCTAACGCAACAGATAGCTCCACTGGTAACTCATCAGCGTTATTTATTGATGAATCATTATCCACCTCTAGTACAGATATCAATGGGGTTATCAACGAGACTACTAACCAAGCTATAGTTGATCGCCCTACGATAATAACCGGTGGAAGCGATGGCTTTGGCGATGAAGATGATAGTCAAATCAGCGGTATTTTAACCGCGACTGATGAAAATGGCCTATCTGATGGCACTGTGTTTTCAGTAACTGCTACACCCGGTAATGGGGCGGCGATTATTGATTCAGCAACTGGAGCGTGGAGTTACACCCCCAGCCCTAATTTTAACGGTTTAGACGTGTTTACGGTCACTATTACTGATGACTTGGGTAACGCCACTAATCAAGTTGTTAGCGTTACCGTCAATCCGATTGATGATCCAAGTATCATTAGCGGTGATATCACAGGTAATGGAGCGGAGGATGGAGGGGCTATTACTGGAGCCTTAACCGCCAGCGACAGCGACGGTCTGGCCGATGGTAGTGTCTTTACAGTAAGCGGTGGCGCTACAAATGGCATCGCTACGATTGATCCTGCGACAGGTACTTGGAGCTATACACCGAGCGTGAATTTTCACGGTATTGATAATTTTACCGTGACGGTTACTGATGATGCAGGTAATACCCGCGATCAAATTATTACCACCACAGTTACTCCCGTTAGCGATCCCACTATTATTGGTGGTGATATCAGCGGTAGTGGCGACGAAGATGATAGCTCTATTACTGGGACTTTAACTGCTACTGATGGCGATGGTCTCACGGATGGTACTGTCTTTACGGTCAGCGGCGGCGCTACAAATGGTACTGCTATTATTGATCCCGCGACAGGGGTGTGGAGTTATACACCGAATGCAGACTTTAATGGTAATGATACTTTTACCGTTACCATTACTGACGATACCGGTAGTACAACCACTCAAGGTATTTCTCTTACGGTCAATGCCGTTAATGATCCTACATTAATTTCGTTAACGCCCACTGTGGATATGGGGGCATTAAATGGGTTTACTCCAACGATAGCATCCTCTGTCACTGCTACAACAGCAGATTTAGATGCTTATTCTACCACCTTGCCGCATACGTTTTATTTCGATGTCACTGTTGATACCTCTGTAGTGGGGGATCAGGTGTTATTTGAATCTGGTGGAGCTACTTTCGGTATTGCTATCTTTCAGCAGCAGTCGCGTTTGGGTGTTTCTATTGGTGAAGGCAATAATATTGATTTAATCAGTAGCGATGTATTAACAGATAGTACCCGTTACGGCATTGTGGTTGAGTTGGCCGCAGGCAACCAATTGAATGTCTATCTAGGTGAGTTAGACGGTAGCGGAGTGCCACAAACCAGCGTGACGTTAATCGCATCAACGGTGTGGTCTGGTAGTAGTGATTGGACGGGTACTGATGATGGCGGTTGGGGTGTGTTAAACGGCGCTCAGCAAGGGGCTACCGCACTTTCATTTACTGATTTTGCTGGCGCTTGGCACGACGGGCGTTTTTACGCAGACGAAGCTACGCCACACAGCCCAGTGTTAGCGAGTAGCAATGGCGCCACGGTTGTTTACGAAGAAGGGGATAGCGCTAAGGTTGTCAGTGCGAATATATCGCTAACAGATATTGATGATACGGCGCTTGAATCTGCTACGGTCAGTATTTCTGCTGGGTTTGTCAGTGGTGAAGACGTGCTAGTCTTTAGTAATACAGGCAACATTACGGGAAATTATAATGCTGCGACGGGTGTGTTAACTCTTAACGGTAGCGATACCTTAGCCAATTATGAGGCGGCGCTTGAAAGCATTGCTTATAACAATGCCAGCGATTCACCCAGTACGGCAGATCGCATAATAAGTTGGGTTGTGAATGATGGGAGTCATCACTCCGCTACCGTGACCTCCACGATTGAAGTCACAGCTGTTAATGATATTCCTACTTTGGGTATCACAACAGGGATTGACCTCGATGCCATTAAGCTGTTGACGCCTACGGAGAGTGCTTCAGTTATTGGGACAGATACCACATTAGATGGTTATTCATCTAACGTGCCTGATTTTTTCTATTTTGATGCAGTAGTTGATACCGGAGCTAGCGGTAATCAAGTGTGGTTTGAGTCCGGTGGCAGTGGTACGGGTATTGTTATTTTTCAGAATGGCACAGATTTGTTAGTCGCTATAGGCAATGACAATAATGTCGATCTAACGGTGAGTAATGTATTGGTGGATGCCACACGTTATGGTTTGGTGGTTGAGTTAGCCGCGAATAATCAGTTAACCCTATATCTTGGCGAGCTAGATAACCTGGGTCAATTAACCGGCACAATGAACTCGATAGCCACGACGACATGGACGGGAAGTGCAGACTGGTCCGGTAGCGACGGGAGTGGTTGGGGTATTGTATCGAACAGTGCGCAAAGCTCCGCGACGGTTGCTTATACTGGTTTTGCTGGGACTTGGAATAGTGGCCAATTTTATTCTAATCAATCGCCACCTACGACATCGCTTGAATATACGGAAAACGATGGTGCGCAAGTCATTAACAGCAATATTACGTTGGATGATGTTGATAACACGCATATAGAATCCGCTACGATTACCATTAGCAGTGGGTTTGAGAGTACCGAAGATGTATTAGCTTTTGTGAGTGCGAACGGTATTAGCGGTAACTATAACGCGATAACAGGTATTTTGACCTTAACGGGTTCAGCCACTTTAGCCCATTATCAAGCGGCATTACGCAGTGTCACATATAGCAATACAGCAAACCCTCCTGTGCATGCCGAGCGCACGGTAGATTGGGTCATCAATGACGGTAGTGATAATTCTTTAACCGCCAGTTCAGCCATTTCAGTCACGCCTTTTACCGAGCCTCCTGAAATAAGTAATGTCGGTGGTATCTTAGCTTACAGCGAGGGCGATGGTGCCCAGATTATTGATGCCAGCTTAACGGTTAGCGATCTTGATGATGCCAATATCGAATCGGCTATCATACGTATTAGCAGTGGTTTTGTATCGACTGAGGATACCTTGAGTTTTAGCAGCATAGGTAATATTACCGGCTCTTATAATTCAACAACTGGGATATTAACCCTGAGTGGTGTTGATACCTTAGCTAACTACGAAACCGCTTTAGAAAGTGTGACTTATGAAAATAGCAATACCACCAATCCATCACCTGTCGATCGCACTATCAGTTGGACTATTAATGACGGTACGGTCAATTCAGCCACGGTGACATCGACAGTGACCGTGTCACCGGTTAACGATGCTGCGCAACTTTCGTTGTCGGCGGCGGTTGATTTTACCGCGCTTACCGCATTAACCCCTACGCTAATGTCTGCGACTGTTCAGCAGCAATCGTCTTTAAATACTTACGCATCTACCGCGCCCGATTTTTTCTATTTTGATGTGACGGTTGATACGAGTGTCGTAGGCAATCAATTGCTATTTGAAACCGGTGGCACAGGGACTGGCCTTGCTGTTTTTCAACAAGGTAGCCATTTGGTTGTATCGTTGGGCGATGGTAATGATATTGATGTAGAGGTTGATAATATTTTATCCAACAATACGCGTTACGGCATTGTGGTTGAGTTAGTTGAAAATAATAGTCTTAATATTTATGTAGGCGAGTTAGATGGTACGGGTACCCCCGTTGGTGATATTGCATTAGTCGCAACTACTGTGTGGGGTGGTGCAAACTGGTCTGGCTCTAACTCTGCGGGTTGGGGTGAAGAAGGTGGCGGAAGTGTTCAAGGTTCTTCTGTACTCACGCCTATTGATTTTGCAGGTACTTGGCATAACGGAAAATTTTATTCCGGTGAATCTGTACCTATTACCATTACTGCCAATGGCGATACTTTGGACTATACCGAAGGTAGTGGAGCTCAGACCTTAAATCGTGGTGCATCAATCACTGATGGTGATGATAGTCATATTGAGTCCGCAACGATTAGTATTGTGGGCGGTTTTGTAACTGGGCAAGACGTGTTGGCCTTTACTGATACGGCCAATATTACCGGCAGCTATAACGCTGCTTCTGGTGTGCTCACACTGACAGGTAGCGATACATTAGCCAACTATGCTTCTGCGTTAACAGCGATTACTTATGAAAACACCAGTAACAACCCGAATACGGGTAATCGTACTATTAGTTGGTTGGTCAATGATGGAGATGGTAATTCAGCTGCGGTGACCTCGACCGTGACGATAGCAGCGGTTAATGACGCTCCCACCTTGTCGTTGTCATTCTTTGATCCCAATGCAGTGGATATCTCCGCGATTAATGCACTAACGCCCACTGCTCAATCGTCTGCTATTGCCACTCATTCGGGTTTGCAATCCTATGCAGCCGATGCGCCGGATTTTTTCTATTTTGATGTGACGGTGGATACCGCTAATGCGGGCAGTCAGCTCATTTATGAAACCGGCGGTACTGGTACGGGATTGGCTTTTTTTCAGCAAGGGGCTGATTTGCTGGTTTCTGTCGGTGATGGCAACGATATTGATCTGACTGTTGGCAATGTGCTTAGCGATAATACACGTTATGGATTGGTGCTTGAATTGGCTGCGGGTAATGAAGTTAACGTGTATTTGGGTGAGCTAGATGGTAGTGGTGCACCCGTGTCGAGTATAACGCTTATCGGTACCGCTGCTTGGTCTGGGTCTAATTGGTCGGGTGGTAATGCGGGTGGCTGGGGAAGTTTATCGGGCAGTGTGCAGGGACAGGCATTAACCAGCTATGAAGCTTTTTCTGGCGCATGGCACGACGGTCGATTTTATTCGGGTGCATCGGTACCCATAGGATTTACTAGTAATAGTGGCGGTACCTTGGCTTATACCGAAGGTGACGGTGCTCAGGTTATCGATGCCGAAGTCATTGCTGCTGATGGCGATAATGCACAGCTACAATCAGCAACGATTAGTATTACAGATGGCTTTGTTGATACGGAGGATGTGTTAGGTTTTGTAAACGCCAATGGCATTAGCGGGAATTATGATGCAGTTACTGGAGTGTTGACCCTAACCGGTTCGGCTTCGCTCGCTCATTATGAAACGGCTTTGGAAAGTGTGACCTATACCAATACCAGCAGTGACCCTAGTACGGGTGATCGTACCATCAGCTGGACGCTCAATGATGGCGCCACTGATTCAGTCGTCGTGACTTCCACGGTTGAGGTGACATCAATGCAGACAGGTGATGCACTACCGAATGTATTAACGGGCTCTAGTGGTAGCGACAATATTTTTGGCCTTGCCGGTGCGGATACGCTTTCCGGTAATGCGGGGCAGGATAATATCTATGGTGGTCAGGGCGCTGATAATTTATATGGTAATGCCTCTGGTGCAGGTGATGATGGCCAAACGGATACTTTTTTTTGGCAGCTAAACGATCAGGGGGCTGGCCTTAATGGAAGTAATGTGGAGCAGGATATTGTTTTTGATTTATCCGTAGTAGCCGTCTCTAGTGGCGGTGACAGCTTGCACTTATCTGATTTATTGATAGGTGAAAATGCGGGAACTATTGCAAATTACCTGTCCTTATCTGATAACGGTACTGATACGACATTGTCCATTGATGTTGCTGGCGATGGTAGTGGTGTCGATTTAACGATTCTTTTAAGTGATGTGACAGGTGTTACACTCAGTACGTTAATTAATAACGGTAATGTTGTTTTTGATAATTAGCACATTGTTTTTTCTTCTTTCTTCCTATCGATTAATGACTTCCTCTCTCAGTTCTTCTTTTATCTTGTTTGCTAGTAAAACTTATTTTTTATAAGTGGACAGGCTTTTATTTGTTCGTGTAACATATTGTTATGTTATAACATTTCTATTTTGTTGTGGTTTGCGCTCACTCATTCAGTTTTGCGTACACATTGTTTATTCACCTCTAGTTTGTCATGCCCTCAACCGTATACTCTTAAGGACTCATTAATATGAATAATAACGCCCAACCGCAGCTACCAGTCACGGTGCTTTCAGGGTTTCTCGGCGCAGGTAAAACAACTGTGCTGAGCCATATTTTACATAACCGTGAAGATAAAAAAGTCGCGGTTATTGTGAATGATATGAGTGAAATTAATATCGATGCCGCGATGATTAAAAGTGATGTATCGCTTAATCGTAGTGATGAAAAACTGGTAGAGATGAGTAACGGTTGCATCTGCTGCACCCTACGAGAAGACTTGCTGATTGAAGTGGATAAACTAGCAAAAGAGGGTCGCTTTGATTATTTAGTGATTGAATCAACAGGTATTTCTGAGCCGTTACCGATTGCCGAAACATTTACCTTTGCTGATGAAGATGGCGTGTCGTTATCGGATATAGCCACCTTAGACACGATGGTAACGGTTGTTGATGCAGTCAACTTTTTGAAAGATTATGACGAGGCAAAATATTTGCAGGAAACCGGCGAATCACTAGGCGAAGAGGACGAACGTAGTGTTGCTGATCTTCTTGTCGATCAGGTGGAATTTGCAGATATTATTTTAATTAGTAAAACGGATCTAGCTGAGCCCAAAGAAGTGGAGCGCCTAACAGCCATTATTAAAACCTTAAATACCCATGCTCAGATCATGCCTATTGCCGAAGGAAAAGTGGATGTTAATGCGGTACTTAGCACCGGATTGTTCGATTTTGAACGCGCTCAACAAGCGCCAGGTTGGTTGAAAGAAATGCGCGGCGAGCATGTTCCTGAAACGGAAGAGTATGGTATTGCTACTTTTAGCTATGCTGCTCGTCGTCCATTTCATCCTCAAAAGTTTTATGACTTACTTCACAACACCGAGCAGTTTGGTAAGCTCATTCGTTCAAAAGGATATTTTTGGTTAGCTTCACGCCCAGAATTTGCGGGGCAATGGAGTCAGGCGGGTGGTACTGCGCGTTACGGCTTCGCCGGTATGTTTTGGAAGGCCATTCCCAAAGAAAGTTGGCCTACCGATCAAGAGTATTTAGACAATATAGAAAAGCAGTGGGTTGAGCCTTTTGGTGATATGCGTCAGGAGTTGGTGTTCATCGGTCAACAGTTAGATCAGGTGGCGATGACACAGGCGCTGGACGATTGTTTACTGACAGAGGAAGATATGTTGAAGGGGAAATCGTATTGGCAAACACTCAGCGACCCTTTTCCAGAGTGGAGTGAAGGTGCATGAGTGCGCCCGCTTCTGTTCATGAGACCCCATTATTAACTCGACGCGCTATTGCTGGCGATACCCCAGAAGTCTTGACGGATATTTATCAAGATGGTGCGAACATAGTGATTTGGCAGCGAAAACTAGCGGATGAATTATCTGTTGCAGCAGTTCATTTGCTAGATGCAAAGCCAACGCTCCAAACATCTTTGGTGCTAACGCCCAAAAGCGCCTTTTCTAGTATTCATGATGCATTGGGAAAAACGACTGCTGCGGCAGCGCTAAGCGAAGATATTGCTCAGTTAGTGGATATGTTTTGCTGCTTGTTTGATCTCAAGCGTGTAGGTTTACGATTAACCGCGCTTGATCGTGCCATGTGTCCGAGGTTTCATGTCGATAAAGTACCATGCCGCCTCGTCACAACGTATCACGGCATCGCGACCGAATGGTTGCCCCACGAGAACGTGGATCGCACTAAATTAGGTGCCGGTAATGGAGGAAAGTCGGATGAGCAATCAGGGCTTTTTCAGCAGCTTAATCATATCCATCAACTCCATAAAGGCGAAGTGGCTCTGCTCAAAGGCGAAAGCTGGGAAGGTAACGAAGGCGCTGGTCTTGTCCATCGTTCTCCATCATTGACTCAAAAAACGCCACAACCCAACACTGTTTGCGAATCCCGTTTATTGCTAACACTTGATTTTAATTAAGCACTTAGAGACACTCTGTAATCGTATCTTCTTTACGGTGTGAATTTGACTTAGGTTTGTTCAAAAATGCCATTAATATTCTATTTTGGGGAAAAGCATGTTCGTTTATTTGGCTTCACAGTCACCGCGTCGTCGTGAGTTGTTAGAGCAAATTGGTGTAAGTTATGAAACGTTACTCGTCGATGTAGAAGAAAAAAAACAGTGTGACGAATCTCCAGCAGACTATGTACGACGACTATCGCAGGAGAAAGCGACAGCAGGGGCGAAGATCAAGAATGATCAGCCAGTATTGGGTGCAGATACGGTTGTTGTGTTGAATGAACAAGTGTTGGAAAAGCCTACATCAGAGCAGGATGCTATCAATATGTTGTTGTCTTTATCGGGGAATACCCATCAGGTGATGACGGCGGTGACGATTATGTTGGGGCAGCGCAGTGAAACGCAAGTGAATGTGACTTCGGTACGTTTTCGCGCTATTTCCGAAAAAGAGGCTCGTGACTATTGGCAAACAGGAGAGCCAAAAGATAAGGCCGGTGCTTATGGTATCCAAGGAAAAGCGGCGGTGTTTGTTGAAGAAATACAAGGGAGTTATTCTTCTGTGGTGGGGTTGCCATTGTTTGAAACAGCCGAGTTGTTAACAATATTTGATTTAGAACCGTGATGCCTTAAATGTGTTTTATGTTTTACAGTCAATAATACCGCACTTGCTACGATACAATGAGAGTAAGATAACCAACGCCGTAGCCTTTAATGGATATGGTGACATCTATACGATGATCTGAATTGATGAGTAGCTTCTTTATATTCGGATTATCTTTGCGCATAACATTGGTGCTGCGTAAGCAAAGAGGCTCTTGTTTGGCAGTATTGGTCAGTAGTGTTTCTAGGTTTTGCAGTGTGAGTTTACTGTCATCCATAATCGATTTCGACAACACCTTATCTGCCAGTGAAATATGAACATCCTCTTCACTGATGTTATCTTGCAAGGCGCCCAATATGCATGTCGCGTTATTATCGGCAACTGCAATGGCATGTACCGATTGTTTTTCTTTATCACCATATAATCCGAGCAAATAAGGATATTTTAAATTGTTCAGTGAAATCGGTACGGTTTTTTGTAGCAACACACTGTGGCTGGTAAGTG
>AEVK01000022.1 GCA_000209515.2 gamma proteobacterium IMCC1989 | reverse complement strand
ATCAAAGCCACATAAAAACGTTCGTCGCACGCAACGAGAAACAACATGGTAATAAAGGGTGTCGGAAATGGAGATAAGTTCTTTTCTGGGGCGAGCCATTGTTTAGTCCTTTAAACATGGGATTGGATTATTCTAGGCTGAGAATTTTTGTGGGTCAATAGGTGAGTGCCTGTCCAGCTGAGCTTTTGGGTGTCGTTTTTGGGCTTCAGAGAATTAAAGGCTGGAATAAGGGTAGAAGCGATATTATGAATTCAGGTGTCAATAATTTATCGAGCTATTTTTATAATCAAATAGCCGTCAAAAAAAATAACATGCAGATGATGAAGGGTAGAGGGTAAAGGTGTTGGTAGCGATTATTATCGATCAATCGGTAGCATTCTCACCATAATACCCATTTCAGGGTGATCTATATAATGTGTTTCTTTACTGCGCATGCTGCGTCTTTCGGTAAACTTAACAATGCGCGATGGCCTTGCTTGATTAGCTAAGAATGGAGCCGCTTCATTTGATTGATTAACACTAGCGTTACCCAGTGCAGGTAATGCAGGCCAATATGTGTTGTTATTTTGCAAATCGTTATTGCCGTAAATAAACTCACTTAGCCATAAGTTGGTAGTGAAATGTAAGAAGCGGCCAATGTGTATGTTAATGCTGCCTTCTAGCTCGTAATGATCTCCGTGTCGCTGGCCTGCTTGAATAATAAGCGGTGTTGAGCGGTTTTCTCCCCACATTTGCTGGTTCCATGCTTTGTGGAATAGCACTTCAAAGTCTTCATTTCTTTTTAATACGTAACTATAACCGCCTAATTGATGAGCCGATGAAGAGAGGGGATTGTTGATAAAACGATATTTTTGAGGATATTGTAAGCTAATATCGTTGCGCCATACTTCTGTTTGACCGCTGGCGTCTATCGCTGAGTTTATGGGGTTGCTTGTAAGGTTGTTGCGCTTAAATATGAGCACTTCCACTTGATACCAGCGGCCTGCATTTTGTGCTGACGCGACACTGCTGTTAACAGCGATAAGTGTTAATGCGGTGTAAAAAGCGATGCGTAAGTAGGTCATGTATTACTCTGGTGTTATTGATTTATTGCAGTGGTTATTTTCACTGAGGGCTCAATGCGATCAGTAGTTGGTTAACTGCTGTTATCCTGTCTTCAGCCAAGGGCATTTCATGGTGGAATAATAACTGATTTGCCCCACGAAGTTGATATAAATGTGGTTGGTTTTGCACCATTTTAACTAAACTTAATGGATCTGTTTTGGGGTTGGCAGAAAACTCAACCATTATGCGTTTGGCATTCGCGTCTACTTTGGCAATACCTAATGCTTCCGCTTCTAATTTGACTTGGGTGACACGTATCACATGTTTAGCCGGTTCGGGCAGCAAACCAAAACGGTCAATCATTTCTATTTGTAGGTCATCAAAACCTTTATTATCTTTAATAGATGAGAGTCGTTTATAGAAGAGTAATCGAGTATGCACGTCGGGCAAATATTCGTCAGGGATTAACGCGGGGATATGCAGGTTGATATCCACATTACTCGGCATTAATAATGACTGAGTAGTATCTTTACCTTCTTTGATCTTTCTTACGGTTTCTTCTAGCATTTCCATATACAGCGTAAAGCCAATAGATTGCATTTGCCCGCTTTGATCGTCACCAAGGAGTTCACCGGCACCACGAATTTCTAAATCGTGGGTGGCTAAGGTGAAGCCCGCACCTAAGTCATCTGCTTGGGCAATCGCCTCTAAGCGCTTTTCTGCATCGGCGGTCATGACCTTCGGTGGAGGCGTCATTAAATATGCGTACGCTTGATGGTGAGAACGTCCCACACGACCACGGAGTTGATGTAATTGCGCCAAGCCGAATTTGTCGGCACGTTCAATGATAATGGTATTTGCGTTGGGGATATCAATGCCGGTTTCGATAATCGTACTACAGACTAAAACATTGTAACGTTGGTGATAAAATTCCGACATCACATGTTCTAGCTCTTTTTCCCGTAGCTGACCATGTGCCGTACCTACACGCGCTTCTGGAATAAGTTCCGATAAATAACGCGCCGTTTTTTCGATGGTTTTAACTTCGTTATGTAAAAAGTACACTTGACCGCCACGTAAAATTTCACGGAGAACGGCTTCTTTAATTAGTGCGTCATCTACAGCACGAACAAATGTTTTAACAGAAAGGCGTCTTGCAGGTGGTGTAGCAATAATAGATAAATCTCGAATGCTATGCATGGCCATGTTGAGTGTGCGAGGAATAGGGGTGGCGGTAAGCGTAAGAATATCCACTTCGCTGCGGAAGGCTTTAATCGCTTCTTTTTGACGCACGCCGAACCGATGTTCTTCGTCGATAATCAATAATCCAAGTTCTTTAAATTGAAAGCCAGTGGTTAATATTTTATGTGTGCCGATTAAAATATCAATTTCGCCACTGCTGACTTTGGCTTCAATGGCTTTGGTTTCTTTCGCGGTTTGAAAGCGAGAAATAACCGCGACATTGACTGGCCAGTCAACAAAACGATCAACAAAATTTTCGTGGTGTTGCTGGGCCAATAATGTGGTCGGCACTAAAACAGCAACTTGTTTTCCTGCTTGGGTAGCGATAAATGCGGCGCGCATTGCGACTTCGGTTTTACCAAAACCTACATCACCACAAACGAGTCTGTCCATAGGTTTATCTGAGAGCATATCGTTGCGCACAGAATGAATGGCGGCTTCTTGATCGGGTGTTTCTTCAAAAGGAAAGCTACTGGAAAATTGTTGGTAATCCATTTTGTTATACGGAAACGCAAAGCCGACACGCGCATCACGTCGTGCATAAATATCTAATAATTCTGCTGCTACATCCCGAACTTCTTTCACCGCTTTTTCTTTAGCTTTTCGCCAGTGGTCGCTGCCTAATTTATGCAGTGGCGCTAAACCTTCGGCTGCACCAGAGTAACGGCTAATAAGATGTAGATGAGTTACGGGAACATAGAGTTTGGCATCGTTGGCGTATTCCAACATTAAAAACTCATTGGTTTCTTGCTCTGCGCCATCACCAATAACGATAGTTTCTAAACCTTGGTAGCGTCCTACACCATGATCGAGGTGGACAACAGGTGCGCCGATTTTTAATTCGGTTAAGTTTTTAATGACTTGATCGCTAATGTCTTGCGAAGTTTTTCGGCGACGCCGTTGTTTAACTTGGTTGCCAAATAATTGCGTTTCGGTAATAACAGCAATAGCGGGCTCGCTTAATTGAAAGCCTTGTTCGATAGTAGATTCGGTAATAGCTAGTGCGATATCACTATCAATAAATGCATGCCAGTTATCCACATGCGCTGGCTTTATGCCAATGGGCTGCAGTACGCTAAGTAGCGCTTCGCGTCGGCCTGCGGATTCAGCACAAAATAGTATGCGCCCATTAAAGGCACTAATAAATTGTGCGAGCTGTCCATAAGGTTGCGGCGAATGCGCATCTACGTCTAATGTGGGTAGCGCTGTACTATTAAAATGAATATGCGCGCTGTCGGATTTTGCTGGTTGAATAATGCACTGATTAAAACGTTTGAGATGAAAAAAGACATCTGGAACGGGCAAGAAAATTTCAGTGGGTGATAATATTGGGCGCTGTAAATCACCTTCACGACTTTCAAAACGGTTATGTACTTCTCGCCAGTAATGGTCGCCAGCCGCTTCTACTCCGGTAAGTGAAAATATATGCGTGTTAGCCGGTAAATAGTCGAAGAGCGATACACATTCTTTAAAAAATAATGGTAGGTAATATTCGATACCGGCAGGGGCGATGGCATCACTAATATCTTGATAAATAGAACACTGACGGTGATCTACAGTAAAGCGGTCGTGCCATTGAGTACGAAATGTGCGGATGCCATCATCGTCTAATGGAAATTCTTTTGCGGGCAGTAAATATATATTGTCGACTTGTTGGATACTACGCTGTGTTTCTGGATCAAAGGTGCGTAAGGTATCGACTTCGTTATCGAATAGATCGATGCGGTAGGGCAGGCTGCTACCCATTGGAAATAAATCCACCAGTGAACCGCGAACCGCAAACTCACCATGAGAATACACGGTGTCCACACAATGATAACCTGATCCTTCTAACTGTCGGCGCATATTATCAATATTGAAGTCATCATTTTTTTTGATGATAAAACTATACTTTTGTAGATAATCAAGCGGTGGCAAACGGCACATTAAGGTGTTCATCGCGACCACCACTATGCCTTTTTGTAAGTGGCTAATGGTGTGTAAGGTTTCTAAGCGAGTAGATACAATATCGTCGTGAGGCGAAAAAATATCGTAAGGGAGTGTTTCCCAATCGGTAAAATGCAAGATGGGAAGCGTGCTAGTAAGATCCTGTTGATCATTAAAAAAGCGTAATTCTTCTAATAAATGATTGGCGGTGGCGGTATCGGGCGTTATGACTAATACGGCTTGTTTTTCTTTCGCTGTGCGAATAATCGCCAGTGCGCTGGCTGCGCCATGTAAACCCGCCCATTGTTGTTTAGCATTTGTGCTATTGGCTGTATCGCGGCTAATAGGGGGTTGTAGTGGGGATTCGGTTACTGTTGTCATCATAGTGGTTGTAGGCCTTATCGCCATAAAATCTAATATTTCGTCTACATTTAAAGCGGGGTATTGTAACGGAGCAGATCGTGATAGTCTGTGTTAAATAAAATAATTGTGTAATTTTGTGCTTATCGAATTCACTAAGGGTCTACTGAGTATTGCGACCTAACATCTAGTAAGGTAGATAAACAGCAATGCGCTTACTTGATAGCGCAGATTTGTTTTTACGTGTTCTTAGATGATGAGGATTTGCCACAATCAATTTAGTTATGAGAGCAGTATGAATAATTCCCAAACACCCGTTTCTTTTTTAGTCGTTCTTCTACTCTTTACCTTTCTATTGTCAGGATGTGGGGAAGGTTTTAATGTTAAGCAGCTAGGTAAGGGGGATATCGATTTTGTGTCTGATGCTCATCGAAAAGAAACCGAGCGTCTACTATATGAGCTGATGGAGAAACTCTATCGGCGTAACCCCGCTGAGCTGAGTAAGCAAAAAAATGGCACTATTGATGCACAAATCACTCGACTTAAAGCCGCTGTTAACGAAGATAGCCCTCTGCTAATCGATGGTATAGAGGGTGTTGATATACTCCAGCTCGCATTCGATGAAAATTATATCGGTGATAGAGTTTTTGTGTTGGTCGGTGGTTTAATGAGTATGGTTCATAAGAGTTATGGCTATCATATTGAATTTTATATTCTGGATAAACTTGACCAGCAAAAATTATACAATTCCGCGAGAAATATCGAGATTTTTTCTTGGCGTTTGCGCACAGATAAGGATGATGCCGGTGAATTATTGCTACTTTCTACACATATTGACGGTGAAAATACCAATCTTAGCTTTGAGCGGCTGGTGTCTAAGTTGATTTCGATACAAGATATGATGGCTCTTATTGCCGCAGACGGTGACCGCCGTACCATTAATGGTGTCACTCAAGGTGTCGCAAAAATGATCTTTTTGCCTATATAATCGTGCTTTAGCCTCTCCTCTCATACGGCGATTTCCCATATATCACTTCATGTGAAATCGTTTCTTTTCTCGACCTTACACCAGTTCAAAAATATTACTTCAATTTCGTATAAGCACTCTATACTAAATGTATGAGTACTTTATTGAGCGAAATAAAAATGAAAAAACGTCGTCCTGTTCAATCCGCTTTAGTGTTATGCATTCTTCTATTATCCACTACGTTGGGCAACTTGGCATGGGCAAATGAAGATAGTGATAGCGCTTCACTCAGTTATTCATTTGCTATCGTGCCGCAGCAGTCAGCAAGCCGTTTAGCGACGCTTTGGGGGCCTGTTTTTAGTTATATTAGAGAAACAACAGGGGTTAAATTACAGTTCAAAACTGCTAAAAATATTCCCGAGTTTGAAAAAAGGTTAGCGGCAGGGGATTATGATTTTGCCTATATGAACCCTTATCATTTTACCGTATTCAATCAAGATCCGGGTTATCAGGCAGTTGCTGTACGCAAGGGGCAGCCCATTAGAGGTATCATGGTTGTGCGTAAAGACAGTTCAATTCAGTCAATGGCTGAACTAGAAGGGCAAGCATTAGCCTTTCCCGCACCGGCTGCATTTGCAGCGAGCGTGTTGCCTAGAGCTCAATTGAGTCGCGATAATATTGCATTCAACGCGAAATACGTCTCTTCACATGATTCCGTCTATTTAGGTGTAGCCAAAGGTTTGTTTGCTGCCGGTGGTGGGGTAAAGCGTACATTCAACAATACAGATTCAGCGGTGAGCAAACAGCTTAAAATACTTTGGACATCGGAAGCGTTTACGCCACATGCCATTGCTGCTCACCCTCGAGTTAACCATAAAGCGTATAAGCTAGTTCAACAAGCATTAGTCAATATGATCAATAACCCTGAAGGCAAAGTATTATTACAATCGTTGAAAATTAAAAATGGCTTAATAACCGCGACAGATAGCGATTGGGATGATGTGAGAAGTTTAGGCTTAGAGCTGTTAAATCAGTTAATTAGTCAGTAGTACACGATATGACTCTACGTTTTAAAACAATTCTTGGTGTAGGGCTTATTGAGGCGGTGTTGTTATTGGTGTTAATTACGACTGTGCTCAGCTATATGCGCCAGTCTAATCAAGATAACCTAGAGGATTATGTTGCCACGACCACCTCATTATTCGCCAGCACAACGAAAGATGCGGTTCTTTCTTTTGATCTTGCGTCTTTAAGTCATTTTGTTGAGGAAATTTTAACTAATCAAGGGTTGCTCTACACCCGTGTTTTCGATAACGATAATAATTTACTCGCGAGTGGCGGTGACCCACGATACCTTAACAAAAGTTTTCAACCGGATGTTCGATATCAAGATGTTGATGACTCAGTCTATGATGCCAGTAAGCGGATTATTGTTGATGATATTACTTATGGCCGCATTGAAATGGGTTTTTCAACGGAAGGAATAGAAGAGGCGATAAGCGAAGCCCAATGGTTAGCGGCAAGCATTGCCATAATAGAAATGTTATTAGTGGCATTATTCTCGTTTATTCTTGGCGTATATTTAACGAAACAATTAAAGGTGTTACGAGATTCTGCACGCCGTATTGCTAATGGTGATTTAACTCAAAATATTCACATCAAAACACACGACGAAATTGGTGAAGTCGCAGATTCGTTTAATAAAATGATGGCTAGTTTAAATAAAGCGAACCTAGAAACGGAGAACCATCGAAAGGAATTGATGGAGTTAAATACAACATTAGAAACCCGAGTTGAGAAGCGCACGCACAAAATTTTCGAACAAAAAGAAAAGCTTGAAACTGCTTATGGCAAGCTACAGCAGGCTCAAGAGCAATTAATCCAATCAGAAAAAATGGCTTCTATTGGTCAATTAGCTGCAGGAGTTGCGCACGAAATTAATAATCCTGTAGCCTTTATTAAAAGCAACTTGTCATCGCTTGCAATCTATATCAATACCTATAAAAAATTAATAGATAAACAACAAAAAATACTAAATACTATTAATTTGGCCACAGGAAACGATATTCAGAGTCAATTGAAAGAACTAAGTTTATATCGTGACAGTAATGATGTGGATTTTATTGATGAGGATATTGATGGTTTGGTAGAGGAGTCTATTAAAGGTACCGATAGAGTAATTGATATCGTTAAAGGGTTGAGCGTTTATTCAAGGTCTTCAGGTGAAGGAGTAGAAGAGTGTGATGTAAATATACTTATTGAAAGTGTATTGAAAATGCTGGCTAATCAATTAAAGTATCACTGTGAAGTCATTACCCAATTAATGCCCCTTCCTTTTATTCGGTGCCATTCAGGTAAAATTACACAGGTGCTAACAAACTTAGTCGTGAATGCCATGCATGCAATGAATGAAAAGGGCGTTTTAACTATTAGCTCAGCACATCAAAAAACAGCTGATTCATCAGTTATTATCATCCAAGTGTTGGATACAGGAAAAGGAATACCTGAAAAAAATATAGTTAAATTGTTCGACCCTTTTTTTACAACAAAACCTGTAGGAGAGGGCACAGGATTGGGCCTTTCTATATCGCAAGGCATTATTTGCGATCATGGCGGCAGTATATCGGTAGAAAATGTTGTTGGAAAAGGCGCATTGTTTACGGTTGTGTTACCCGTTAATGATTAAATGGGGCTTATGTCAACAACAGGGATGTGTAGGGTAAAGAGAGTGCCTTTACCTACTTTGCTATCGACTTCTATTTGACCGCCATGCTGTTTCATAATGCCGGACGATATGGACAAGCCTAACCCGGTACCTAATCCCACTGGCTTTGTGGTAAAAAAGGGATCAAATATCTTATTGATGGCGTCTTCTGAAATACCTACTCCGTTATCTTTTATAGAAATAAGAATCCAGTTTTTTTCTAGTGTTGTACTAAGGTTTATTCTTCCATTTTCTTCAACAGCTTGACTAGCATTTACTAGAATGTTGAGTATCACTTGGCTTAAGCTACCGGGGTATCCCATTGTTTTAGGTAGCTCTCCGTAATCTATAGACAATTCTGCTGTATATTTAATTTCGTTCTGTACTAATTTTAATGTATTTTCAATGGTTTCATTTACATCAAGAATTTCTTTGTAGTCGCTATCTATACGGGAAAATACTTTAAGTCCATCGACTATTTTAGTAATTCGGTTAGCACCGTCAATTGATTCATTTATTAAATTAGGTATATCTTCTAATAAATACTCTATGTCGGCTTTTTTTTCGGCTATACGAATTTCAGTTAGACTATTCATTAACGTCTCTCTTAGCGAATCTCTTAAATCATCCTTCAAGTTTTCATGTTGTGCATTATTTATATCAGCTTCTATTTTTTCAACGAATGATTGATAGGCGGCCATTACCTGAAAAATATCAGCGGTATAATGCTCTAAAGTGGTTAGATTACTTTTAATAAAGCCCGATGGATTATTGATTTCATGAGCAATGCCGGCAGACAATTGGCCAATAGAGGCTAGCTTTTCTTGGTGTAGTAATTGAGATTTTTGATTTTTTAACTTTTCATAACTTTTTTGCAGTGCTTTGTTAGAGCCATAAAGCTCTCTAGAAATATTCTCTAATTGATTTTCGGCACGCGCTCTAGCTATTTTTTGCCTCTCATAAGCGGCTTTGTAATTGTTTTTATCCATGTCTTAAATCGTTAATGTGATGAAACAATGGTCACTGTTGTTATGCATGCAGGTATCATGCTTAAGAGAGTAATCAACTCCATAATGTTTGGCTGATCCACGAATCAACCCTTCGGCTAAAAAACAGAGCTTTCTAGGTGATGTGTATTTTATGGTTAACGTGTGTTCGTCAATTTGTTCGCAATCTAATGTAGGTAAACTAGGGGAGTCGTATAGTTTTCTTACTTCTTTATGGATTACGCTATCGATGCTTTTAATAAAGCTAAAAAAGTCTGGTTGTTGCGCTGAAAAAATAGGGTATTTGCTATTTAATACGCCGAACATATAGGCGCCAAATTGTTCAACGAGGGTAGGGACAGGAACATCGACAATTTTGGACAAAGCCCCCACCATAGTAAATAGCTCGCTATCGGGGTAGTCTTCAACAGACGTGTAGATCCCTTCCGATTCTGGCATTACCTCCTTTAATAATCGTTCCCAAGTGTCAATTCCCACCTAATCCTCTACCATTTGATTAAATGCAATAAAAACAACGCCTTTCATTATTCTTTCCTGATGTCGGATTGCTGCATATAGCAGACAAGTAAATAGTAGATGCACATGAAATGACCAAACATTGTCATTCCTCTTCATTAAGAATAGAAGCTAATTAAAATAATGTACTTTACATATAGATATAACTAGGAATATTTTTTTGTTTTTCTAGATCTTTTTTTTCTATTGTTTTGCTATTTCAGTAAAAGTGAGTATATAGCGACATTAAAGTAATGATAATGCATAGATAAATTGTGCATATGCGATATTAAGCCTTCTTAATTAATATCTAGATCAAATGGTTATTGGCGAATAAAGTGTGTTTGGTTATAAATAAAGAGGTGATAAATAAAATTTTAGGTGAAAAGATGAATCCAACAATCCTTTTAGTCGATGATGAAAAAGATGTTTGCTCTGCACTTAATCGTACCTTTAGACGAAATAATTTTAAGGTTTTTGAAGCAAACAGTGGCGAGCAAGCATTAGATGTACTCGCTAACAACAACATTGATGTCATTGTTTCGGATCAAAGAATGCCTGAGATGACAGGGACTCAATTTTTTAGTGTAGTAAAAAATCTTTATCCCAATGTAGGCCGTATTATTCTGTCAGGTCATAGTGATATCGAGGATTTACAGGAAGCTATTAATGAAGCGAATATTTACCGCTTTCTACCAAAGCCGTGGGATGAAAAACAGTTGCTCGAAACGGTCAATAGTGCGATCCCTCAAGCTATCAGTATATCAAAGCGTTTCCACTCTTCGGAACGTCAATTAATTAGGTCTTACGATCAGCCTATCGTTGATGCTGCGACTGAACAAAAAAAACAGGCTCTATCTCAATCTATTAAAACTAACACTCTGTTGCTAGAAGAGCAAAGCTACGATTCTTTTAATGATAAATCCCCACTGACGTATCTTAATGTTTTCTGGCCTGATTTTGCGAGTATTAAACATGCATCTATAGTAGATCTCGTCAACGATTCCGAGGAGTGCCAAATACTATTTTCTTGGTATTTACTCAGCGTGATTAAGCATATGGAAAAATACGAAGGTGGCGAGAGAGTATTTGTTATTGATTTATTCTATGAGGGTTTTGCACGTGAACCCTCATTATTAAAAGCACTAGAAGATGTGTTGAAAAAGCAGCCTAAAACTATTTTTCGCCTATCGTTCGAGTCTCTAATGGAAAACGACTTTACTTGCTTCTTAACGGAGAATGATTACTATAAAAGCAGCGTTATACTAGATGTAAGCGAAAAAATTATCAATGTGAATGAATTAAAAGATACGCCAATTCTTTATTTGGAGATGAATTGTAAGAACAATGCAATCAACAATCATTCGTTAACAGAGAAACGCTTAAAAATGATTGCTGAAGCCAAAACTATTGGTGTTAATGTAGTGCTTTCAAATGACCAGCTGCAATCCCAACAAAACTATGCCAAAAGTATTGGTGTTGATTTCTTCTAAAAATGTTGAAGTATAAGTTGGGCGACGGCTATATAAGTGGCTCGACAGATTCCTTGATAGGCATTGGGGTGACTTATGGAAGGCGACATGATGACAGAGGTGGTTCGTCCGAAAATTCTTTTAGTGGATGATGAGAAGTCCATTCTCGATTCTTTGTATCGTTTTTGCCGTCAACGAAAATGGGATGCTATTCGCGTCGAAGACGGTGCAGAGGGTCTAGAGTTACTCGCTAATGAAGAAGTCGATGTTATTATTTCTGACATGCGCATGCCTAAAATGGATGGAGCAGAGTTTCTGCGTAAATCGAGAGCTGTTGCTCCGAATGCCATGCGTATTTTGTTAACAGGCTATGCAGACATGGAGGCTGTTATCTCAGCGGTTAATGACGCCAAAATTCATAGCCATCTAAATAAGCCTTGGGATGATAAGGTGTTAGAAGTCGCCATTAATAGCGCGCTTGATTTTAAATTGAAAGATGACAGGCGCAAAAAAATTATGCTGGAATACTAACAAGGGCTCGGAATTATATTGTTCGGGTATTAGATCTAGATGACAAAAAATCACGATAGGTATTAATATGAAACCGGTTGTTCTATTAGTTGATGACGAAAAATCTACTCGTTCGGCATTGCGTCGTGTATTTAAAAAAAATAATTTCGATGTCCTAGAGGCGGGTAGTGGTCAGGTTGCACTTGACGTTCTAGAGTCAAATGTAGTGGATGTCGTGGTATCTGATCAGCGCATGCCCTATATGAATGGCACCAAGCTGCTTAGTCAGGTGAAGCAAACTTATCCTAATGTCGGTAGAATTATGCTGTCTGGGCAGAGTGATTATGATGATCTATGCGAAGCAATTAATGAAGCAAGTATATATCGTTTTTTACACAAGCCTTGGGATGAAGAGCAATTAGTTAGCGCTGTAAAGGAGGTCGTACCATCAGGCATCCTTAATTCTGATATCAAGACCTCAAAAGGCGATGCCCTTGGCGATGTGACGTCTTCGCGCAATAATAAAGTGATGGCTGCTATTATCAAAGATGCGGTTATACGGCATCAAGCGGACTAAGCCTGATACTTATTTAGTCTTTTTCAGTTATATCATCAAATTTTTTCAGCAATTTACACACCCTGCCTGAAGCTCCATCCCCATTGTGCTTATTCAGCTTGCGCTTTTTTGTATAAATTAAGATAATACGCGCCTTCAGATTAAGGTACCAAATCAAGGACATTCTGTGTTTAACAGAATGTCCCTTCTTTTATCTACTCAACAAAACAGGGTGACTAGTGGTGAATCGACCTAAGCCGGATGATTATTTTAAAGATTGGAAACAGCGCGAAGCATTAGCGGAAGCGATGATTCCTATGATAGGTAAGCTCTATCGTGAATCGAACGTTAAAGCTTATATGTATAGCAAGCCACTGATCAATCGTTCTGTCATCGACATAATGAAGGCTCATCGTGCAGTACGTCAGGTTGAAGAAAACGAATTATCAGAATTTGAAACTTATCCTGTTTTAAAGGCTATGACCGAGTTGAACTTGGGTAGCTGCCATATTGATATTGGCAAGTTAGCGGTTAAGTTTATGGGGCAGCCAGAAGGCACTGATGCGAATGCATGGGTTAGTGCTGAGCTGCAGCAATTTATTGGTGCTGCAGACAAAATCCTTAATAAACCTCAAGACGTTGTTTTGTATGGCTTCGGTCGTATTGGCCGTTTATTGACTCGCTTGTTAGTTGAAAAAGCGGGTAGTGGTGATCAACTACGTTTAAAAGCTATTGTTGTTCGTAAGGGTAAGAGCCCTAATGATTTGGTTAAGCGTTCCAGCTTACTACGTCGTGATTCTGTTCACGGTAGCTTTAAAGGCACTATTCGTGTTGAGGAAGATACTAATACATTGGTATGTAATGGGTCCGAGATCAAAGTGATTTACGCTAATTCTCCTGCCGAAATTGATTATACCGAGCATGGCATTCATGATGCAATTTTGTTGGATAGCACGGGCGTATGGCGTGACGAAGCCGGTTTGTCGCAGCATTTGGATTGCCCAGGAATTAGCAAAGTGTTGCTAACCGCACCCGGCAAAGGCGATATGAAGAATGTCGTTTATGGAATTAATAATGATGTTATCAAGCCAGAAGATAAAATTGTCTCTGCGGCATCATGTACTACTAATGCCATCACTCCGGTATTAAAAGCATTGATGGATAAATACGGTATAGAGAAAGGCCATGTTGAAACGGTACACTCTTATACAAATGACCAAAACCTAATTGATAACTATCATGCCGGTGAGCGTCGTGGTCGTAGTGCGGCTTTGAATATGGTCTTGACCGAAACAGGTGCGGCTAAAGCGGTTCAAAAAGCAATTCCAGAGCTGGCAGGTAAGCTAACAGGTAACTCTATCCGTGTACCAACGCCTAATGTCTCCATGGCCATCCTAAATATTCAGCTTAAGGCCAAGCCAACTGTAGATGAGCTTAACGATTATATGCGTGAAGTCGCTCTACACTCTCCATTACAGCAGCAAATTGATTACACCAACTCTCCTGAAGTGGTGTCTAGTGACTTCGTAGGTTCACGTCATGCTTGTATTTTTGATAGCAAAGCGACCATCGTTAACGATAACAGCTGTGTCTTGTATTGTTGGTACGATAATGAGTTTGGTTATAGTTGTCAGGTTGTTCGTTGCTTAGAGCAAATGGCCGGTGTTAACTACGAAGTGTATCCTACCGACTAGCTTGTAATGCTTTTATTTGCAGTCTGCCGAAAGATCGTAGCACTGTAGAATAAAAACCCAGTAAAAATATTTTTACTGGGT
>AEVK01000023.1 GCA_000209515.2 gamma proteobacterium IMCC1989 | reverse complement strand
GCGGTAATAAGTTTTTTAAAAAATTGGATGTAAAGTTGTAAATATAAAACGAAATACGAACTAATAAAATTGGTAAGTATGCATTGAGATTTAATCAAGCATGTTTGTCCGGTGAGTATTATTGTTACTTATTACTATTTTAAATAATAGAGAACAGCAAGGTTCGGTTATTTGTTGAGTAATCAATGAGTAATTGAACCACCAGTAGGTCTTTAGTTGTTTGAACTATATGGTCAAGCGACTAAGTGCACACGGTGGATGCCTTGGCAGTTAGAGGCGATGAAAGACGTAGGAGCCTGCGATAAGGTGAGGGGAGCCGGCAAACATGCTTTGATCCTCACATTTCTGAATGGGGAAACCCACCTATTTATAGGTATCGTGCACTGAATACATAGGTGTACGAGGCGAACGAGGGGAACTGAAACATCTAAGTACCCTTAGGAAAAGAAATCAACCGAGATTCCCTTAGTAGCGGCGAGCGAAAGGGGACCAGCCGATTGAGAATGTTGTTAGTAGAAGGCTCTGGAAAGTGCCGCGATAGAGGGTGATAGTCCCGTATACGAAAACGCATTTTTGACACATTAAGTAGGGCGGAACACGTGTTATTCTGTCTGAAGATGGGGGGACCATCCTCCAAGGCTAAATACTCCTAACTGACCGATAGTGAACCAGTACCGTGAGGGAAAGGCGAAAAGAACCCCTGTGAGGGGAGTGAAATAGATCCTGAAACCGTGTGCGTACAAGCAGTAGGAGCAGACTTGTTCTGTGACTGCGTACCTTTTGTATAATGGGTCAGCGACTTATTGTTAGTGGCAAGGTTAACCGACTAGGGGAGCCGTAGAGAAATCGAGTCTTAATAGGGCGCGAGTCGCTAGCAATAGACCCGAAACCGGGCGATCTACCCATGGCCAGTGTGAAGGTTAGGTAACACTGACTGGAGGCGCGAACTCACGTATGTTGAAAAATGCGGAGATGAGCTGTGGGTCGGAGTGAAAGGCTAATCAAGCCCGGAGATAGCTGGTTCTCCCCGAAAACTATTTAGGTAGTGCGTCATGTCTTACCCTCGGGGGTAGAGCACTGTTTCGGCTAGGGGGTCATCCCGACTTACCAACCCGATGCAAACTCCGAATACCGAGGAGTACAATCATGGCAGACACACAGCGGGTGCTAACGTCCGTTGTGAAGAGGGAAACAACCCAGACCGCCAGCTAAGGTCCCAAATGTTAATTAAGTGGGAAACGATGTGGGAAGGCTTAGACAGCTAGGAGGTTGGCTTAGAAGCAGCCACCCTTTAAAGAAAGCGTAATAGCTCACTAGTCGAGTCGGCCTGCGCGGAAGATGTAACGGGGCTAAATTAGCAACCGAAGCTGCGGATGCACATTGTGCATGGTAGGGGAGCGTTCTGTAAGCCGTTGAAGGTGACTTGAGAAGGTTGCTGGAGGTATCAGAAGTGCGAATGCTGACATGAGTAACGATAAGGGGAGTGAAAAACTCCCCCGCCGGAAGATCAAGGTTTCCTGTCCAACGTTAATCGGGACAGGGTTAGTCGGCCCCTAAGGCGAGGCAGAAATGCGTAGTCGATGGGAAACAGGTTAATATTCCTGTACTTTTTATTACTGCGATGGAGGGACGGAGTAGGCTAGGCCAGTGCGGCGTTGGTAGTCCGTATGAAAGCTTGTAGGCAAGCGACTTAGGTAAATCCGGGTTGCTCTCTTTAATGAGAATGCTGAGAGGTGATGACCAGTTCTTTATTGAACTAGGTGGTTGGTGCCATGCTTCCAAGAAAAGCTTCTAAGCTTCAGGTAATAAAGAACCGTACTGTAA
>AEVK01000024.1 GCA_000209515.2 gamma proteobacterium IMCC1989 | reverse complement strand
GGTAAAAAAAGCATTAATGAAAAACCGCGTTCCCGCCATGCCCGGCGGCGGCACGGTG
Organism: gamma proteobacterium IMCC1989; assembly: GCA_000209515.2. Lineage (GTDB taxonomy): Bacteria > Pseudomonadota > Gammaproteobacteria > Pseudomonadales > Cellvibrionaceae > Endobugula. Next base: position 4,998 of record AEVK01000024.1, on the reverse strand, counting down.
TTATATGTGACACCGGAGGATCATGTGTTTACCACGGATCTTGAGCGCAAAGAAGAAGGCGGCACACCAGCGATTGTTGAATCAGTGAGAGCGGGTTTGGCATTTTCTTTACAGCAACAGGTCGGCACTGATGTGATCGAAGCGCGAGAAGAATGTTTTGTCAGCCGTGCGTTAGAGACATGGAAAAGTTCGCCCAATATGGATGTACTGGGTAATACCGACGTCGACCGTTTAGCAATAGTGTCATTTCGTATTAAGCATGACGATAAGTTTTTACATTATGGTTTTGTTGCGGCGTTGTTAAACGATCTATTTGGTATTCAAGCGCGAGGAGGTTGTTCTTGTGCAGGGCCTTATGGTCACCAATTATTAGGTATGGATATGGCTTATAGTAAAGCGATAGAGGACGAATTGTTAAACGGTAATATGTTGTTAAGACCGGGCTGGGTACGCATTAATTTTAATTATTTTATTGATGAAGACACTTATGAATATTTGGTTGGCGCGATTCAATTAGTGGCAGAACACGGCTGGCGATTATTATCGTTTTATCACTTTGATCAAGCGAGTGGTGTATGGCGTTATCAAGATAAAAAAATCCCACTGTCGAGTAATCTTAACGACATTCATAAAGTCGCTATGGCTGCCGAGTTGCCGCAAGATAATAACCGTTACTCGGTTAATGATTTAACAGATTTTTTAGCGGCGGGTGAACAAGAATTACTGCGCACGGATAGAGACGACACTGATATTCAGTACGCCATTAGCGTATCGGAAAAGGCAGAAAAATTACGGTGGTTTGTGTTGCCGCAAGATATTAAAAGAGCGTAGAGGAAAGTTTTGATGGAATTGACTTGGAGTATATCTGCGCTACCTTTTATCTTGCTCTTTATCGGAGCGTTAATTGGTTTGATACTAGGACTCACCGGATCCGGAGGGTCGTTAGTCGCTGTGCCATTACTCGTGGTACTACTTTCTCTTGAGTTGTCAGAAGCAATAGGTATTTCTCTTGCTGTGGTGGCTTTTAGTGCAGCTATTGGTGTATTTCATCATTTTAAATCAGGGTCTATTGCATGGATGCCAACGATTATTTTTGCCGTTGTTGGTAGTGCATTAACCCCATTAGGTTATCAGTTAGGGCAATACCTTACCCCTCTACTGATAACTATTTTGTTTAGTATTTTGACGGTTTTTATTGCCATTACGATGTGGAATAAATCTCACTTGAACAGTCGAGTATTACGGGTTAATACATCACCAAAACAGGAGGAAAGTGTTAACGCTATAGATGCTGCTAAGTTGGCGATAACATGGCCGTCGACAGCTGCAATCATTCTTGCCGCAGCGATAACGGGTGTGCTTTCTGGTCTTTTGGGTGTAGGTGGTGGCTTTATTATTGTGCCTGCGTTGACTTTATTATTTAAAATGAAGATGCGGCAAGCGGTTGCATCCTCATTAGTCATTATTAGTATTGTGAGTAGCGTAGGGTTTTATCAATACCTAGTATTAACTCCCATTATCAACACACATTTTATGAGTTATTTAATGGCCGGTAGTGCAATGGGTATGGGCTTGGGTATTTTTTTAAGCCGTTATATTTCTTCTGCCAAACTACAAAAAATATTTGCTGTGATAATGGTGATAATGACTTTTATCATGTTGGCAAAAAACGCCATATTAAATTTTTATTAAAGAAATAGAGATAGAAAAACAAACTATGTTAATTCGACAATTATATGATCACGATACCTTTTCATTTAGTTATTTGTTAGCGGACTTACAAACTAAAACCGCCATGATAATAGACCCTGTAAAAGAGCGTTTGTCGTTGTATCTTCAGCTGTTAGAAGAGTTTGAGTTGAGCCTGCATTACGCAATAGATACCCACCTACACGCTGATCACATTACCGGCATGGGGGCGCTACGTGAGGCTACATCGTGTAAAACCTTAGTGGGGCAATCATCTAAAATGGACTGTGCTGATGAACAGTTTGCAGACAATGACATCATTCATTGTGGCAATATTATATTGCGTGCGCTTTATACACCGGGACATACCAATGATTCTTATAGCTTCTATTTAGAAGAAAATAATGGCATGCCCCCTTGCGTTTTTACGGGTGACACTTTGTTTATTCGTGGCACGGGACGTACCGATTTTATGGGTGGCTCATCAGAAGATTTATATAACAGCTTATTTAGTCAATTGTTGACACTGCCGGATCATACTATCGTTTATCCCGGCCATGATTATAAAGGAATGAATCAATCCACCATTGGAGAAGAAAAACAACATAACCCCCGTTTACAAGTGAAAAACTGGCAAGAGTTAGCAGCGATAATGGATGGTTTAAACTTAGCAAATCCCAAGAAATTTACCGTTGCAATTAGTGCAAATGCAAAGTGTGGCGAGGTTCCTTAAAAATGGTACTTAGTGTGTCTCTCGCATGTACCATAAACATAATTACCTCATCCAAAGGGTGAAGTGAAGCTCTGATAAAATACAGATAACGTTATAATTTGCAAAAAAATTTAACTCTAAGCAAGCGGAAATGCTGTTTGTGATTTTCGCAATAACGTTTATCAAAACCATCGAATAAACAATAGCCTAGCAGTAAGTATCCTATTATTGTATTGACCAGTTTCCAAGTATTGGCTAGCTTAGCCAATACTTGATGATCAAGAATAGCCGTCTAACCTCGCAAAACACCCCCATTTCTAGTATCCTATCAGGCTGTTTTTTACTTACCTTTCGTCCACTTTTCACGCATGTCGAGCCTTATGTATCCTGTCTTACGCAAGTTGTTATTTAGTTTAGAACCCGAAACCGCTCATGACTTCTCTCTTGAGTGTCTGGGAGCAGCGGAACGCTTAAAGTTATTGTCTTTATTTACGCCTTCGGTAGAGGACTCACCAGTCGAATTACTCGGCTTAACCTTCCCTAATGCAGTCGGTTTATCGGCTGGTTTAGACAAAAATGGCGACTATTTTAATGCGTTGGGGCAGTTGGGTTTCGGCTTTGTTGAAATCGGCACGGTGACGCCTGAGCCTCAAGCGGGTAATCCTAAGCCGCGCATGTTTCGTTTGGCGGAACACGAAGCGATTATTAACCGTATGGGGTTCAATAATAAGGGCGTTGATTACTTAGTTGATCGTGTTAAAAACCGACGTTTTGATGGCATTTTAGGCATTAATATCGGCAAGAATAAAGTGACTGCGGAAGAGGACGCACTATCGGATTATGAAATCGCGATGGAGAAGGTTTACCCTTATGCGGACTATATTACGGTCAATATCTCATCACCGAATACACCGGGCTTGCGTAACTTACAATTTGGCGACAATTTAGATCGTTTACTAGAAGGGCTGGCGATTAAACAAGCACAGTTAAGTGAGCAGCACGGTCGTCGAGTGCCAGTGCTGATTAAAATTGCGCCAGATATGAACGAAGAAGAGGTGGCGAGTATTAGCCAGACCTTTTTAAAGCACAAGGTCGATGGCGTGATCGCCACCAATACCACGCTGGACAAAAGCACTGTGAGCGATAGCCCGCATGCAGAGGAGATGGGCGGCTTAAGTGGCGCACCATTAACTCAGCAATCCACCTTAGTGATTAAACAGCTTCGCGCACACCTAGGCGGCGACATGCCTATTATTGGCGTGGGCGGTATTCAGCAGGGCAGTGATGCAATAGAAAAACTGACTGCAGGTGCTAACCTAGTACAAGTGTATTCGGGTTTTATTTACCGCGGCCCAGCATTGATCACCGATATTCGAAAAGCAGTTGCCGCTCACCACGCGTTGGCTTAATACACATACGGCGCCTACATTGGCTGGCTCCTACATCGGCTGGATAGTTCAGCCTTTGTCATCTTTTATATCTCACACGTGAACCACTTATGAAAACTTATCAATATTACGCCGCTTGCCCTAAAGGCTTGGAGGGCTTACTTCTCGAAGAGCTGATCTCGCTGAATGTGGAATCGCCACGAGAAACCATCGGCGGCGTTCACTTTAGCGGTGATTTAATTACTGCTTATCGTTGCTGTTTATGGTCGCGTTTAGCCAATAAGATTTTACTGCCATTGGCGAATATTGAATTTACATCCGATCAAGAGTTATACGATGCAGTACTGGATATTCCGTGGGAGGATCACCTAGCGGAAGACGGTAGTTTTAAAATCGATTTTATTGGCACTAACGATATTATTCGTAATAGCCAATTTGGTGCTGTGCGTATTAAAGATGGCATTGTTGATCGTTTTCGTCAACGAACGACTACTCGGCCATCGGTTCAAAAAGACTCGCCGGATTTATTATTCAATGCTCGCTTAGTGAAAGCTGGCACCATAAGAAATCGCTCGAACAAAGATAGTGTGAATATCAGTATTGACCTATCGGGGCAAAGCTTACATCGCCGTGGTTATCGTACCAAGCAAGGCATGGCACCATTAAAAGAAAACATTGCAGCTGCCATATTATTACGCGCGCAATGGCCTGCTGTGGCACAGCAAGAAAACTGCGCTTTAATCGACCCTATGTGTGGGTCGGCGACAATATTAGTGGAGGGCATGATGATGGCCGCCGATATTGCGCCGGGTTTATCTCGTCGGCAATGGGGCTTTAGTCGTTGGTTATTATTTGATGCCGTAGATTGGCAGCCATTGATAGATGATGCCATCGAGCGAAAAGAAAAAGGTTTACAAACACTACAAGAAAAAGGCATTGAATGCCGAGGTTACGACGACGATTGGCAAGTACTACGCGCCGCCGAATCGAATATTGCCTTAGCGGGTTTACATGATTTTATTCGCGTGAGCCATAAAGGTGTCGATGATTTAAAACAGCCAAGTCACACCAAAATCATTACCGGTTTGATTATTTGTAATCCGCCTTACGGTGAACGTTTAGGTGAAGAACAGGAACTGTTACCCGTGTATCGCCAACTAGGTGCAGCACTAGGTAGCGAGTTTATGGGTTGGAAAGCGGCGGGGTTTA
>AEVK01000025.1 GCA_000209515.2 gamma proteobacterium IMCC1989 | reverse complement strand
GTTCTGGTTCTGGTTCTGGTTCTGGTTCTGAGTTTGTGTCATCTAATTCTGGAGTCAACGCTTTTTCTGTATTTTCTTCTATTTCATCTGAAATATAATCATGAATGTTGTTCTCATTACAGTCGTAATCCTTATTGAGAAATTGACTAATAACCGCATTTAATTTTTTATTGAGAGAGGCATCGATATGAGTGCTTTTATTATCGATACGACAGCCACCGGGTAAGAGACTATCATCGACTTCATATTGAATATGAAAATCTGTATCGGCTAACGAATGTTGAATGACATCAATGTCTTTACTATTAAGATAGATTGTTATTTTTTGTGCATCATCAGCCAACATCGACAAACTATTAGAGACTAATGTTTGTATATATTTTTTATCTATAGATATTTCTTTTTCAATAACAGCCGTCGTTAAATGACAAACCATATCTAACAATTGTTTTTCTAAAATATCTTTTTCATCATTAAAAACAGATAAGAGCTGATCGCTAATAGAGGTTAACTGTTCTACTTTCGTAGAAATACCTTCCTTAGCCTCTTTTTCGCCTTTTTCTAAACCTTGCTTATAACCTTCTTCTTTTGCTTTTGAAAAGCCTTTTTCATAGCCTTCTGCATAACCTTCTTTTTCAGCATCTTCGGTGATTTTTTTTAAGTTTTCGGGCGACATTGATTCTTTAATGAGTGCTTCGTCTATTACCTCTTCGACGACATCTTCTATATTGGTAGAAGCCACATTTTTTTCTTCTTTCGCATTAGCTTCGTTAAGCAATTGCTCTTTTCTTATTTTTTCATTCTTTTTCTTTTCAGCTACCTGTCTTCTGAGGTTATTTTTATCACTATTGACCGATTTAACCACGTTATCCGATGTCATTTCCGGCAACAGCCAGCTATCACATTTTTCAAGGATTTCTACAGGAATTCTTGTCACTAATTCGGGCATAATACGATTCCACTTACAACATTTGCTCGCCGCTACCGCCTAACATTATTTCGCCTGCATCTGCCATACGTCTAGCGATGGTTAAGATTTCTTTCTGTGCGCCCTCCACTTCTGAAAGTTTCACTGGACCTTTCGCTTCTAAATCATCACGTAATAATTCGGCAGCACGTTTAGACATATTTGCGAATATTTTTTCTTGTAAATCATTATCTGAGCCTTTTAGTGCAATAATTAAGAGTTCAGAAGATACTTCGCGCAACAAGGCTTGGATGCCACGATCATCGACATCACGTAAATTATCAAAGACAAACATAAGATCTTGAATTTGATTGCCTAAATCTTCGTCCACTTCTTTAATCGCTTCCATTAGCTCGCCTTCAATAGTGCTATCGAGGTTATTCATGATCTCGGCTGCACATTTGTAACCACCCATTGACGTTGTTTGTGCGCCAGAATTACCAGAGAACTGTTTCTCTAGAATATCGTTGAGTTCTTGTAGCGCACCGGGCTGAACAGTATCGAGGGCGGATATACGCATCATAATATCGAGCCGGACTGCATCGGGAAAATAAGCTAGAACTTCTGCCGATTGATCTGAATCTAAATAAGCTAATACAATCGCTTGAATTTGTGGATGTTCATTTCGAACAATGTCAGAAATCGACCGTGCTTCCATCCACTTTAAGGTATCTAAGCCACTGGTATTACCTCCCAATAAAATACGGTCGACTAAACCATTGGCTTTATCTTCCCCCAATGCGGTGACTAACATACCGCGAATATAGCTATCAGATCCCACACCTAAACCGGTAAGGTTTCTTACCTGTTCCATAAAGTTGGACAGTACAATATGTACTTGTTCTTGTTCAATATTCGCTAGACGGCTCATAGCGGCACCCACTCGTTGCACCTCTTTAGGGCCCATATGTTTTAGTACGGCAGCAGCATCTGCCTCACCTAAGCTCATTAATAAAATAGCAGCTTGGTCAACCGGTGAAATGTTTACTTGGGGAGCAGAATTAGGTGTTGTAGAAGGATCACTCATTCTTCATTTATCCATCGTTTAATTACTTGAGAAACTCGACCTGGATCATCAGCAACTAGGCCTTTGACTGAGTTAAGCATCTGTTCATAGCTTTCTTCAGGCCCCGGTAACGATAATGCAGTGGTGCCCGTCAGTGTTACCGCTTCATCCGAAAGCTCGTCGAAAGACCCTAGTCCAGCAGCTTCTAATGCGGCTAATTGCTGTGCTTCTTCATCGTCTCTTGTTTCTGAACCGGTACGCGCAAGCGTCTTCAATATAGGGCGTAGTAACCCCAATACCATAATTAATATAATGAGTAAGCCGATAATGGGTTTAATTAAAGCGGTGAACCACTCCTCTTCCCAAAAGTTAGGCGCTTGTATCTCTTCTGCATTAAAGCCATCGTTTAAGAAAGGGGTATTAATAATATTGACGCTATCTCCGCGAGCAGGTGAAAAGCCTACAGCATCTCGAACCAATATAGATAAGCGTTCGATCTCATTGTCTGACCAAGTTTCATATTTTTGTTCACCGGTCAAAGGATCCGTGACTAAACGATCATCCACAACGACGGCAACAGATAAGCGGCGTACCTTACCTACTTGATGCTTGGTATAACTCATGGTGCGATCTAGTTCGAAATTGCGTGTTGATTGTGATCTAGAATTACTTGACTGCTGAGCATTATTATTATCTCCTCCAGCTGCAATTTCAGGCGCATCTGCATTCGCAGGAGGTTGGTTAGTTAATGCACCTGGAATGCCGCCAACACCACCACCTACTCGCTGTTCGTCAACAGTTTGTTCACTGCGAATGGCCGGCAAATCAGGGTTAAACATTTCTTCAGCTTGCTCCACCTGATTAAAATCCACTTGCGCAGCCACTTCTGCTCGAAAGCGATCGCCGCCAACGATAGGATCCAGTAGTGCCTGAATGCGGCTAATGATTTTCTTTTCTACTTCACGTGTATATTCTAGCTCTTGTGCTGCTTGGACTAGTTGAGGGTCTTCTTCGCCTTTTGATAAAAGATTCCCTTTTTGATCAACGATGGTGACATTTTTAAGTGACAGCTCAGAAATACTAGAAGCGACAAGGTTACTCATAGCAACGACTTGTTGAGGTGTTATTGCTCTACCGGGGTAGAGTTCAACAAATACAGAGGCTCTAGGCTCGCGTGCATCACGAACAAAAACAGAACGCTTGGGTATGGCTAGGTGTACCCGCGCCGCTCGTACCGCATTTAAACTGGTAATAGTTCGAGCTAATTCACCTTCTAAGCCTCGGCGATAGCGTGTAGCCTCCATAAATTGACTACTGCCAAGTGGTTGCTCCTTGTCGAGTAATTCAAATCCTACCGAGCCTGTATTCGGTAAACCGACTTCTGCTAACTTTAGTCTTGCGGTATGTATATCCTGTGCCGAAACTAACAAAGCACCCGTTTTGGTATCGACTTTAAATTGAATTGCATTTTGCTCTAAGATAGAAATAATCTCAGAGGAATCTAATTGATTCAGGTTGCTATATAAAGGACGATAATCTTCTTCTTGAGTCCAAAGAACAACAGCAAAACCAATAGCTACGCTTGCCGCTAGCGCGACCATTAACCCAACTTGCCTTAAGAGGTTTAAATTATTAAAGCCTTCGACTAAATTACTTGTCGACTTATCTTTAGTAAACCCTTCGTCGGCGTTCATCGTTGCATCTGCTGTTGCCATTATGACTATCTCATTTTTTGTGTAGAGGCATGTGAATCATGCAAAAAAATTTATTTTTAAACTGGCATGTTCATCACGTCGCGATAGGCTTCCACCATTTTATTACGTACTTGTAACATAGCTTGAAAAGACACCCCTGCTTTTTGAGAGGCAATCATTACATCCGTAATATCAACACCACTCTGCCCTTTTTCATAAGCGGTTGCTAACTGACTGGATGTTTTATGCAATTGATCAACATGATTAACTGCTTGTGACATTATTTGGCCAAAACCAGCTGATGGCTCACTTGTCGGTTTTATACCGTCTTGCAATGACTGCAAGGGATTTGCTGCTCGCTCTACTTGAGGTGACTGACCTTGAAAACCCTGCCCTTGAAACCCTTGAGTTTGTGTTTTTATTGATCGCATCTCAGCGAGTACTCTATTTATATCCATTCTATCTGAGATCATTTTGGCACCTCTTATTGAACGGTCTTGCTGAGAAGTTTTTTACGACATATAAACGATCAAAACCCATCAATACTACCGACATTTTTTTGGCTAATTCTGTTTCTTTTAATACAAAGCACAAAGTAGGCCAATTTTTCGATAAGTGGGTTCACATAAATAGAGTAGATAGAGCAATCAGGAAGAAGAAAAAATGAAGGTACAATAGGGAAATAATAATAGAAAAATAATAATGGGGAATAAGTGTGTCAGATATAACACGAATAAGATAGGGAATACCTCAACAGCATAAACTCTTTGAAAGATATTAGTATGATGTTTTTTTATACTTGATTACATATTAATAATGCCTAAATTACTTGAGAACAGCACTGTTGTATGGCAGTGCTGCAGTATGTAATTAGATGTAGAAAGTGTTGTTATTAAAAGTGTCGCGATTAAAAGCATCGTGATTAAAAGCGTCGTAATAAAAAGCGTCGCGATTAAAAATCAAAATCGAATTCACGCATTTCTCTTTCGAGTTGACGTTCGGCTATTTTTTCCTCTAGACGCCGCCTAACATCCATCGAAATAGATGTATTGCATTCATCGACAGACACATCATCTATATCATTATCGTCAAGGTCATCTAAAGAAACGTCGTTTGAAGTATTGAGGGCATCATTCATCGATATCTCCTGCATAAAAGTATCAATTTGCAAACAATAAACTGAAATAAAAAAGAAACATTTCTGCTAAATTTTCATTACCACCACAAACGAAATTTAACGCTAGAAACAAAATCGGTCAAGCATTTATAACAAAATTTTCAATAAATAATGGAATTTTTTAGATGGTTTTATTATATACAATATGACCGGATAACCATTATGAATATAACGGCTATCCGTAGCTATTGCTTTAAAAAGTACCGATGCCAATCTCTCGCATTTTTGCAAGCTTATAACGTAGTGTTCGCGGGCTAATACCTAAACGCTCTGCTGTATTTTTACGACTACCACCCTCCTCTTTTAAAGTGCTTGCTATGATTTCAAATTCTTTTTTCTGTAAATTATCGCCTAAACACTGCGCCGATTCTTCAACCTGATTCAGTTCAGTAGGATGGGTTGAATGTTGATTGGCGGCTACAGAATGATGATATGATTGATTGCTTCCGTTAACTATATTTCCTTCTGAAAATGGAGCTTGGCTATATTGCGGGCTTTCGGACTCCTGATTGATGATAAAGGGATTTGAAGGAGCATTACTATCAAAATAGCTATCAGAATAGCTATTAGACTCTATGGGTGATTCTATAGGAGATTCTGTACAAGAATTTATATGGGAGTGATGAGTAGATTTCACTTCCATCATAGACATCATTTCTAACCCTAAGTCTTCGGGGTTAATCAAGCTGCCCATTTGTAGAATGAGAGCGCGTTGAATAACATTATCTAGCTCTCGCACATTACCCGGCCAAGAATAATCTAATAAGGTGTCTTGCGCAGCCTGACTTAACACTAAGCCCGAACGTTTTTGTTTGTTGGCATGTTTAGTCAGAAGCTGATGCGCTAGAGGGAGAATATCTTTGGGCCTTTCTCTCAGTGGTTTCCAGACTAACGGAAGTACACTGAGACGGTAATACAAATCTTCTCTAAATTTTCCTTCTGTTACATGTTCAAGCATATTTCGATTAGAGGTGGCTATCACTCTTACATCTAATGGAATCACTTTTTTACCACCTAACCGCTCTACTTCCTGTTCTTGTAATACTCGTAATAATTTAGCCTGTAAGCCAACATCCATCTCTGATATTTCATCTAGCAATAAAGTACCACCATTCGCCTGCTCAAATTTACCCGGAGTACTCGCTAACGCACCCGTATAAGCTCCTTTCTCATAACCAAATAATATAGCCTCTAACATGTTCTCTGGAATAGCTGCACAATTGATAGCAATAAAAGGTTTATCTGATCGAGTAGATTGTTGATGAATAAAACGAGCTAACACCTCTTTCCCTGTTCCTGACTCACCTAATATTAAAGCTGTAGAGTTAGATTGTGCCACCCTACTACTCAGCGTTAACAACTGCTGACTATGAGGATCTTCGGCAATGGGAAGGTCGTCTTGATTAACTACTGCACAACCTAGCTGTCTGTGAACAATATCCACTAACTCTTTTGGCTCAAATGGTTTGACTAGATAATCAACTGCACCATTTCTAATTGCATCAACAGAATCACGGACACTGCCGTAAGCTGTCATTAATAATGCGGGAATATGGGCATGTTGCTCGGTAATATATTGAAGTAAATCATGCCCACTCATGACACCCATATTAATATCTGACACCACCATTAAAATATCTTTTTGCCGAGAGAGTAGTTCTATTGCTTGCTCCGCATTTTTTGCAGACACAACTGAATAGTTCGCTAATGATAAGGTATCTTCTAGCGCCTCTCTTAAAGAGAAATCATCTTCTACCACTAGAATTTTTTTTGCTTGCTGACGATTATGCGAAGAGTTTTTTGTGGCATTCGACGATTTACCATTGCAAACTGTAGATGATGAATGATGCACTGACATGGAATCATACGATAAAGCTGACATAAAAATTTCTCTCTTTACTTCGATGAATAACAATAACGGTTAATGTTTTAAGTATTTTCTGACATAGAAATAATAGGTAAATCCAATATGGCAGACATACCACCGGATGGATTAGATAGTAAATTAAAAGTGCCATTGTTATGTGCTTTTACAACCGTATTCACCACCGATAGACCGATACCCGTTCCTTGTGACTTCGTCGTAAAAAACATTTCATTGACATGGGATTTAACACTGTCGTCTATACCGCTACCATTATCAATAACCGAGATAACGAGATGTTTAGCCTCTTTTTCTGTGATACTTATCGTTAATTCACCCTCCTCCTCTATCGCCTGCACGCTGTTATTGACCAAATTGAGTATGGCACCAACAAGCGCATCTTTGTTGCATGATATTGTTGTGTTGACCTGATCTATGTGCCAATGACAATCAATGGAATGATGAAAAAATAACATTTCTGTTGACTCGGATAGCAGAGCACGTAATTCGCCTACGCTTAGCTTGTCATCTAACGGCATGCCTGCTTTAACAAATAACAACATATCCCGTACTTGTCTTTCCATTTCATGTAGGCGATTAACGATTTTTTGTGTGAACTCATAACGTTTGTTCTCTGACAAGGATTCGTTTAATAAATGGCTGCCATATAACATAGCTGACGATAAAGGGGTGCGTACTTGATGCGCCAAAGTCGATACCATTTTACCTAAAGCGGTTAATCGTTCATGACGGCTTAACTCAGCCTGTAAGTGACGGGTTTCTGTTTGGTCTGTTAATAAGATAATTTGGCCATCTTGCCCGAGTGATCGAGTAGAAATATTAATCCGCTGCCCTTTATTATTAGAGACCTCGTGACCATCATCATTTTTAGGTGAGAAACATTGCTGGATAACATCTCGCCACAACTGTCCCTTCAAACTGTTTTGTAACATCTCTTCTGCTGCTGGATTAATTTCTACGATAACCCCTCGATAATCCAGAACCACCACTCCACCCGGTAAAAAATTAATAAGGTGCTCTAAACGATTAGCGACCTGCTCTTTGTCTTTTAGCTCTTGAATACGCTGTTCGCTCACCGTATTAAGCTCTGAAGTCAGGTCAGCAACTTGATGCTCTAATAAACTATAGGACTCGGTTAACTGGGCGGATAAATTGGAGAAAAGTTCAACCGCCGATTTGGCAGAATCAGAATGAATTACCTCTTTCGCCAAGGATTTTTGCTTCTGTGGCTCATCGCTATAAACATCAAGTAAAGCACTATCAAGAGAGCCACCAAAAGAGTCAGAGGATGATAAAAATACATTGGGGGATGTCGCTGTGGATGATTCTGAGTGACGAATACTTTCTGCCATGTTTAACCTCTACTCAAGCCAATCTACTGATGATAAATAATGTCTTTATCGGTTATGCAGTAGTCTGTCTGCAAAGGCAATGCCAAGAAAAAAACATGATAAAAATCAAGGACTAACGGCTAAATAGATTATTCCATCAATAAAAATGACAAAATAATGTCGCCGTCATTAAGTAAAATTGCATTTATTGAAATATTAGAAAGCAACTTTAGAAAGCAACTTTAGAAGTCGTAGAAAGGAAACTATGAGGTGTATAAATGAAATGCCGATATATTGAATAGACGGCTGAATGACCGTCTACTCGGGTGTATTAATTACGTAGTAGTTAAACTATGGGGCTAACTATGGGTCTAACTCTACTTCAGGTTGGAGCCATTACAGCTACAGCTTAGTAAACCGCTGCATTTTGAGAGCGGTAAATGTTGATATCCGCCTCGGCTTCTAACTGCGCCTGCCAAGCGCGGTATTCATCACCTGATATACCTGAAGAAAGGCTGCTACGGAAACTAGCGCGCTCTTCTTCAGTTAAACCCTCTGTATTACCAGAAGTGACTTGAGACAAGCTAGCGATAACATAATCCCCATTATCTAAATGACGCTCTAACAAAACTGGGCTATCCGTTGGGTGAGACATTTCAAACACGCTAGCCAACAACTCCTCCGGAACACCTGTCGTGTTTCTTTGAGCTTCTTTTTGTGTCGAAATAGCTACGCCTTTCTCTTCCGCTAATGTAGTGATATCTGTGCCAGTTTCCAGCGCTTCACGCAATGCTCGTGCTTGCTCCGCTATCTGCGCTTTCGCTTTTTCGAGTTGTAATTCCGCTACAATATCGCCACGCTTTTCGTCTAATGTTAATGTTCTAACAGGTTTGTGTTCTAACAATTTAACAACAACAGATTTATCAGAGGACAAGCTTAACAAGTCACTACTGTGTTTTTCTTGAACCACTTGCTCACTAAAAGCAGCATCAACAACACGGCTATCCTGTAATATTGTATCTACTGTTGCAGCATTATCACGAGTGAACAAACCGGTTTTAATAGCTGAAATACCTAATTCAGCAGCAACTTCGTCAAGGTTTTCGGCATTGTAAGCAAGTTCTTCTAGTGTTTGTAAATCAAGTATAAACTGCTCTTCTGCTTGGGCACGCTTAAGCTCAGACTCAATTTTGATTTTTTGACTATCAAATGTAGGGGCTGTTTTTTCTGTAAGGGCAATAAGCTTAATAAAGTGTGTGGCACCATCAATCTCAACCGCTTCTGATACTTGACCTTCGGTCAGCGATAACAAAGCTTCTTCAAAAGCTTCTGGAAAGCCATCGCCGGCGCTCACGCCTAAATTACCACCATTATCTCTCGTACCAAAGTCGTCAGAATACTCACTCGCCAATGCTGAAAAATCTGCTCCGGAAGCCAACTGTTCTTTGACGCTGATAATTTTTTGCTGTGCAGCTTCATTATCACCTTCAATCATGATGTGGGCAGCTTCACGTTGAGTCGTAGCGTTATAGCTAGCGACAATACTATCGTATTGCTGTTGTATCGCTTCATCAGTAATAGTGATATCTTTTTCTATCGAGGCAACATTTAGCTCTATATATTCTATCGCCACTTCTTCCGTCGACAGATACTGGTTCTTATTTAAATCATAACGAGTAGATATTTCTTCATCTGACACCGTCATTTCTTGCGGTAGCTCACCCAGAGGCAAAGTCACATAAGAAAAATCGCGTGTTTGACGTGATAATGACACAACGCTATCAATTTCTTTGTCAGTAATAAAGTCAGAAGCAACGATAGCATTTTGCATTTGATTCGCTAGCAAATCATTTTTAAGCAGGGTTCTAAAAGAGGCTGGGGTATGTCCCAAATTTCTGACACCTTGTAAAAAACGTTGTTGATCAAAATTACCTTCTAATTGAAAAATAGGTAAATCAACTATCGTTTTATCAATTTCTGTGTCAGAAAAGGTCATGTCGCCCTTCTCTGCGATATTAATCATCAGGGTACGCTGAACCAGACTGCTCATTACCGATTCTCTAAGACGTTCATCAGTAAAAAAATCTGCGGGCAGGTTTTCACCAAACTGTGACTGTAATCGTTGGCGCTCTCTTGATATTGCCAACTGTACATCTCGTTCTGTAATAATGGTGCCATCTACTTCTGCAGCTTCGCCGACGGTTGATGAACCATAAAATAAGTTCTCAACACCGACTAATGCTAAAGGGATCGTTAACAACCCGATCAAAAAAACAGCAGTTAACCCCTTTGTTTTATTACGCATACCTTGCAGCATGTTTGGCCTCTATATTTATAGTGATTGTTAATATTATTAGGTAAATTAAACCCGACATTCTACCACAGAGAAAGTAAATGTTTGCTGACAGATCCAGTGTTTATAAGGTGTTTTGACTGTTTTTTTCTGTAGATTGGTAAATGGCAGACACAAAAAAAGAGCATACAGAAATATAACCAAGTTATACTTTTTATGCTCTTTTTTTGTTGTATCTAGCCTCTAAATTTATTTTCTTTACTAGCCGCAAGTGCTCATTGTTATAGTTACTATTGCGGCAATAAAATTGTGCTAGAAACGTCACTCCAATAAAACGCTTCAAAACAGCCTGAAATAAATTAGAATTTATTTACAAAAGGAACAGTTTAAACGTTAACTGCGTCTTTTAAAGATTTACCCGCTTTAAAGCCTGGGATTTTAGCAGCAGCAATTTGAATGGGTGCACCCGTTTGTGGGTTACGTCCGGTACGAGCAGCGCGATCTTTAACCGAAAAAGTACCGAAGCCAACTAAGGTCACTGGATCACCGTTTTTCAACGTACTTTCTATAGTTTCGAGAACAGCGTCCAATGCACGGCCAGCAGCTGCCTTAGGAAGATCTGCTGATGCAGCGATAGCGTCGATAAGCTCTGATTTATTCACAATATGCCCCTTTTAATTAGTATTTTTCATTGTTGTTGTCATTGTAACGTGAGCTTTAGACTCAGGTCACGCTGATAAATAAGTTACTATGATAATTAATATATGTAGATACCTGCCAAGTAGTAAGGTCGAAATCTATATATGGTCTTTAGACTAGTTGCTGTTTAACGGTTTGCAGCGAAATCAAAGTATAACTGGAAAAGTAGACTACCATTTATGACTTAACTTCAGCTCAATAAAATACCGTACTACATCATGCTTACTCACTACTTGGTGGCAATTTATGCCTTGGCTTATTATATAAACCTTCAAGGTAAATAAACGAAACAAACAATATGTCGTGGTATGAGTTAAACCAATACCTTTTATTATTAGCAAATCAGTGTTTAACCGTCTCTGAATTGCCTCTTGATTGCATCTCTTTAGCTTCCAACGCTTTAGCCTCTAATGCCTTGTATTCGTCGTCGCTTAATGACACCGGCAGTGATTGTAACGCAACTTCTAGTACTTGGTCTATCCACTTAACAGGGATAATATGTAAATCTGCCTTAATATTCTCGGGAATCTCTTTTAAATCACGTTCATTACCATGAGGAATGATAACCGTTTTGATTCCACCACGATGCGCAGCTAACAATTTCTCCTTTAATCCACCAATACGTAGTACTTCACCGCGGAGAGTGACCTCTCCTGTCATCGCGACTTCTGCCTTAACAGGCGTATTGGTTAGCACAGATACCAATGCAGTAGTCATTGCAATACCGGCACTAGGTCCATCTTTTGGGGTCGCACCCTCAGGTACGTGAATATGTATATCAAATTTTTCTAAATAATTCGGCACAATACCTAGCATTTGCGCACGAGATTTAACCACGGTTAATGCAGCATGTATCGACTCTTGCATTACATCACCTAAAGAGCCGGTTTTCATCATATGGCCTTTACCGTGTACTGCGGATGATTCAATGGTGAGTAACTCGCCACCCACTTGGGTCCAAGCAAGTCCAGTGACCTGCCCAATCTGATCATCCTGCTCAGCAACACCATAGTCATGCTTATGCACACCTAAGTATTCTTCTACATTACTACCATCTATAGACAGTTGCCCCAGATGCTTATCTTTAGCAAATGAAGCAACTACTTTACGAGCAATTTTGGCGATTTCACGGTCTAAATTACGGACACCAGCTTCGCGAGTGAAGTAACGCACGATGTCTCGAATCGCACTATCATCTATAACAAGCTCACTTTCTTTTAGCCCATTGAGCTTCATCTGCTTTGGCACTAAATATTTTTGGGCGATATTCAGCTTTTCATCTTCGGTGTAACCCGGAATACGGATAACTTCCATACGATCTAATAAAGGCCCAGGAATATCCATTGAGTTAGAAGTACAGACAAACATGACGTCAGATAGGTCGTAATCTACCTCTAGATAATGGTCATTAAAAGTGTGATTTTGTTCAGGATCCAAGACTTCAAGTAAGGCAGAAGCGGGGTCACCTCGGTGGTCCATACCCATTTTATCAATTTCGTCTAATAAAAAGAGAGGGTTTTTGACTCCTACTTTTGACATTTTTTGCACTAATTTTCCGGGCATAGAACCGATATAAGTACGACGATGGCCACGTATTTCGGCTTCATCTCTAACACCGCCTAAGGCCATACGAACAAATTTACGATTGGTTGCACGCGCAATAGATTCACCCAGCGAAGTTTTACCGACACCCGGCGGGCCCACTAAACATAACACCGGGCCTTTTACACGCTTAACACGCGCTTGAACGGCCAAGTACTCCAAAATTCGCTCTTTAACATCATCTAAGCCGTAGTGGTCTTCTTCTAGAATTTTTTCAGCTCTCAATAAATCATTGCGCACTTTACTGCGTTTTTTCCACGGTACATTAATCATCCAATCAATGTAAGAACGCAATACTGATGCCTCTGCCGACATTGGCGACATCATTTTGAGCTTATTAAGTTCTGACAAGGCTTTTTCCGATGCCTCTTTGTGCATACCTGAGTCATTAATTTTACGCTCTAGCTCTTCTGCTTCGCTTACCTCTTCACCAAGATCGCCAAGCTCCTTTTGAATCGCTTTCATTTGTTCATTCAAATAGTATTCACGCTGGCTTTTTTCCATTTGTTTCTTAACGCGACCACGAATACGCTTCTCAACTTGATGCACATCTATTTCTGCATCCATCAATGACAGTAAGTGCTCTAGCCTGTCTTGCTCATTCTGTATTTCTAACGCTTCTTGTTTTTGCGCCAACTGTAGAGACATATGAGCTGCAATGGTATCTGCCAAGCGACCTGGGTCATCAATTCCGGATAGTGATGCCATCACTTCAACTGGCACCTTCTTACTCAACTCAACATACTGTTCGAACTGATGCAAAACGGTGCTCATTAATACTTTTGCATCATCATCACTCAACCGCTGCGTTTCGATGGCACTAACATTCGCACGGATAAAGGTTTCTTCTTCGATAAGGCTATTAATATGTGCTCGGTATGCCCCTTCGACTAGCACTTTAACTGTGCCATCAGGTAATTTAAGAAGTTGTAATATAGAAGCGACAGTACCTATTTCATAAAGACCTTCTGCACTAGGATCGTCATCGTTCGCATCTTTTTGAGCTATCAGCACCACTTGCTTGTTAGCTTGCATTGCCTGCTCTAACGCTTTAATGGATTTTGCTCGACCCACAAATAATGGCAGCACCATGTGCGGATAAACCACAACATCTCGAAGTGGCAATAGAGGGAGTTCGAATTCTACAACAGGTTCAAGAGATGACACTATGCAAGCCTCTTTAATAAATAGAGTGGTAGGTGGCGATAAAACTGTGGAATGTATTACTCTCGCAAGGTGAGTAATAAACAACATCATTACGCGGCTAAGTTATCTATAGTGGTGGCAATAACGACCAATTACAAGCTGATAAAGCCAGTAAAAGCAATAATTAGATACAAAAACGGCCTCCATTATAGGAAGCCGTTTTTCGAGCTGGTTACATTATTCTTCAGATGAAGAAGTCTTCGCCTTGTCTACACTATCATAAACAAGTAAAGGTTCTGATTCGCCGCTGATGACGCCTTCATCAACGACAACTTTTTGTACATTTTCTTCTGATGGGATGCGGTACATGGTATCTAATAACACCGCCTCCATAATTGAGCGTAACCCGCGAGCACCGGTTTTTCTCACCATGGCTTTTGTCGCAACAGCCTTTAACGCATCTTCACGGAAGTCGATTTCTACCCCTTCCATTTCAAACAGCTTGGTATACTGCTTGGTGAGAGAGTTTTTCGGCTCTGTCAAAATTTGAATCAGCGCTTGCTCATCCAACTCTTCTAGAGTTGCTATCATCGGTAGACGACCAACAAATTCTGGAATTAGACCATATGCAACCAAATCTTCCGACTCAAGCTCTTTAAGTGCTTCGCCCACCCCTTTGCTTTCTTCTTTGTTTTTAACAACCGCGTTAAATCCAATACCGCCTTTTTCAGAGCGATCACGTATTACCTTATCTAAACCGGCAAAGGCACCACCACACACAAATAAAATATTAGAGGTGTCTACCTGCAAAAACTCTTGTTGAGGATGTTTACGCCCACCTTGCGGCGGCACAGAAGCGACAGTTCCTTCAATCAGTTTTAGTAATGCTTGCTGCACACCTTCACCTGATACATCACGGGTGATGGATGGGTTATCGCTTTTACGAGAAATTTTATCAATCTCATCGATATACACGATACCTTGCTGAGCCTTATCTACATCGTAATCACATTTTTGTAGTAATTTTTGAATGATATTTTCAACATCTTCGCCTACATAACCCGCCTCCGTTAGTGTCGTCGCATCAGCGATAGTAAACGGAACATCTAACAAACGAGCTAAGGTTTCGGCTAGTAAGGTTTTACCACTACCTGTCGGCCCAACCATTAAAATATTACTTTTCCCTAGCTCAACTGTATCTTTATCTTTACCCGCAGTATCACCAAAGCGTAAACGCTTGTAATGATTGTATACCGCAACGGAAAGAACACGCTTAGCGCGAAATTGACCGATGACATACTGGTCTAGAATTTCGGTAATTTCTTTTGGTGTAGGTAGCTTATCAGAACCGCCTTCGGATACTGTACTTTCTTGGATTTCTTCACGGATAATGTCGTTACATAAATCAACGCATTCGTCACAGATAAAGACCGATGGCCCTGCGATTAACTTGCGTACTTCATGCTGGCTTTTTCCACAAAATGAGCAGTAGAGCAATTTACCGCTATCATCATTTCCGTCTTTACCGTTATCGGCCATCTTATTACCTTACTCTTGTGTCTAAAATATTAGCCCGCTTATATCGAGCATTATCAACTGCTATTGAATATAGGGACTGATTTAGCTGTTATTAACTACCACGGCGGTGAATCACTCAGTCTATATTTGTTGGCAACCACATAAATGCGACGCATTAAATATCACTACAAACTTATAATTAACCCGCAATGCGCGAAGTAAGAACATCATCGATTAAGCCATACTCTTTTGACTCATCTGCACTCATAAAGCGATCACGTTCTGTATCACGTGCAATTTCATCAAAATCACGTCCAGAATGTTTCGCCATAATTTCATTTAAGCGCTGGCGTATTTTAAGGATTTCTTCTGCTTGAATAGAGATATCTGTGGCTTGGCCTTGCGCGCCACCACTTGGCTGGTGAATCATGGTGCGTGCATTTGGTAGACAAAAACGCTTACCCGGCGCCCCCGCATTCAACAAAAATGCGCCCATGCTGCACGCTTGACCAATACACATCGTACTCACGTCTGGCTTAATAAACTGCATCGTATCGTAAATAGACATTCCCGCGGTTACCGAACCACCTGGCGAATTAATGTAAAGGTGGATATCTTTATCTGGGTTTTCTGCTTCTAAGAAGAGCAGCTGCGCAACCACTAGATTAGCCATATGATCTTCAACTTGGCCGACCATAAAAATGACTCGCTCTTTCAATAAACGAGAATAGATGTCGTAAGAGCGCTCTCCTCTAGCCGTTTGCTCTACTACCATCGGTACTAGACCGCTATTTGTCACTTCTTGAGAAATTGACGACTGAGACATATTATCCTGCATTACATTGTGTGGTTGAAAGTTGGCCATATTGACTCGATTCCCGTTTAGCAAGTGTTATCTTTTATAACGTCTACTGCAAATAAATAGATCTACGCCCGCAGACATTTCATCTTTTTATTTAGCTTAACCCGTGATTGCAAGACTTGCCAGTAATCAGGCAAAGAAAAGAGAGGAAATATCCCACCTCAAACAAGATGGGATATTTTTTATACAATCGTTGATTGCACAATAAACGATTAGATGAATAAGTGCTCGATGACTTATTCGCCGTCTTTGCTAATCGCTTCTTCGTAACTGACTGTTTTTTCGGTAACTGTCGCTTGCCCCATGATGAGATCAACAACCATGTCTTCAAGAACCGACGCTTCCATACCTGATTTAAGCTGTGGATTTTGGTTGTAATAGTTAATCACTTCTTGTGGATCGTCGTAGCTTGCGGCTAACTCTTCTATGGCAACACGTACTTTGTCTGCATCAACCGACAACTTGTTTTCTTTAACCACTTCGCTTAACAATAGACCCAAGCCTACACGACGGTCTGCCTGTTCTTTAAACATATCGTCTGGTAATAGTGATTTAAGATCTAAATCTTTGTTTTGCTGCATTCCACCAAACTGCTGCATCATTTGCTCTCTTAATGCGTCGGTTTCAGAAGCAATCAGCGCTTTAGGTAGCTCTACTGCATTCGCTTCTAACAGCTGATCCATTACTGAAGTTTTCACCTTATTTTTAACCGCGGTAGCCAGCTCTCGAACCATATTTTTCTTAATATCTTCACGGAATTTAACTAAATCGCCATGATCTGCACCAAACTTCTTTAATAGCTCTTCATTAACTTCAGGAAGAACTTTCTCAGAAACGCTGTTTACGGTTACGGCAAACTCAACCGCAGCGCCCTTCAGCTCTTCAGCATGATAATCTTCTGGAAAGCTTAGCGACAAGGTCTTTTTGTCACCAGCAGAAAGACCGACAACACCGTCTTCAAAGCCCGGAATCATCGAATTAGAACCTAGAACTAAATCTTGCTTTTCGGCTTTGCCACCAGCAAACTCTTCACCGTCTTTAGTACCCAAATAGTCGATATTAACGCTGTCGCCATCTGCTGCTGCACGCTCAACGACCGACAAGCTTGCTTGCTGCTCGCGTAATGACTCAACCATTTTATCGATATCAGCTTCGGTAATATCAGCCGCTAGCTTTTCTACACTAAAATTATCAAAAGACGCTAACGCAACCTCTGGATACACCTCAAATACAGCCGCGTACTCAAGATCTTTACCTGATTCAAACTGAGTAATTTCAATTTTTGGCTGACCTGCAGGCTGCACTTTCTCTTGCTCGAAAGCGCTTTGTAGTGATGTATTGATAACGTCACCTAAAATTTCTTGGCGAACACCTTCACCATATTGTTTTTTAATCACTTTTAATGGTGCTTTACCTTTACGAAAACCATTGATGCGGATATTTTTCGCCGCTTCTTTTAAGCGCTCATCTGCACGACTATCAATTTGCTCTGCTGGAACGCCTACCGTTAAACGTCGCTCTAGGCCTGATGTGGTTTCAATAGAAACTTGCATGATTTTCTCTCTGCCTCTTTAGGGTCTTTCTATAGTGAATTTCTGTAATTAACTATCTGCAGTTTATTTTTTACGACAAATACGATAACAAGGTCGTGTAAAAAAATGAGCTGCTTAAGTGTAATGAGTGTAAATAAAGAGATAAAACGATTAGAACCTGTCTCAACTACAGGGCTGGGGCGGGACAGGTATCTATGAATTACCTTGTGTACATCTTAGCGCTCAACTCCTTCTATCACAGCTATCAATAATAGCGGCGAGAGGATACCAATGAGTGCTTTATAAATGGTGCGGACGGAGAGACTCGAACTCTCACACCTTGCGGCACCAGAACCTAAATCTGGCGTGTCTACCAATTTCACCACGTCCGCGACATATCTTCTGCTCGAGATCATTAAAGATCTCTTACAGCCGGCTTACATCTATTGCCGTTTTACTTTTTTGCGCATTATACAGAATAATCACAAAATTCCACTAACTTATTGATTTAAATAACAATTAAACCTTTTCAGTCAGGCCCCATGTCTAAGGGCTGGGCATTGTGCCATAGAGCTGTGGGGTGTTCAACAAAAGATCCTCAATTTATGTGTTTTTTCTGCCTACAAACCATTTCAAGAGATAGAGGGAAAGAAAAACACAGCTTGAGCGATAACTTACACACACTTTTTAGCGTGCAGTAGACACCGGTTAAGCAAAGAGCATCATCAAAAATAGCAGCGCTCTCAGACCCTACAAACGCTCAATCACTGTTGCAATCCCCTGCCCCAAGCCAATACACATGGTTGCCAAACCCCATTGATCATCTCGCTCTCGCATAACACTGAGTAACGTACCGGTGATACGCGAACCAGAACAACCAAAGGGGTGTCCTAACGCAATGGCTCCGCCATACAAATTAACCCGAGAGCCCATTACGTCTAACAACTTCATCTCTTTTAATACGGCAAGGCTTTGTGCAGCAAACGCTTCGTTTAATTCAATCGCTTGTATATCGGCAAGCTGTAAACCTATGGCTGCCAAAGCTTTTTGACTCGCTGGTACAGGGCCAATTCCCATAACAGAAGGGTCAACACCAGCAATACCCAACGAAGCAATACGCGCAATAGGCACAAGACCCAACTCAGCCGCTTTTTCTGCAGACAGCACCAACATAACACTAGCGCCATCAGTAACTTGCGACGAGGTGCCGGCGGTAACGGTGCCATCTTTAGGGTCAAATACAGGCCTCAACGCACCCAGACCTTCTAAAGAAGTTTCTGGGCGTATCGTTTCATCATGTTCAATTAGACACAATGCGCCTTGCGTGTCATGGCCTGTGGTTGGAATAATCTCCTGTTGAAATTTTCCTGACTGAGTCGCTGATGCTGCGTTATGATGAGACCTAACGGCAAAGGCATCCATATCATGGCGTGATATTTGATGCTGAACAGCTAAATATTCTGCCGTTAACCCCATCGAACCAGCCGCCTTAGCAACCGATAAGTTTAATAGCGGATTGGGATCTATTTCACCATTCATGTCGACATGTCCCATATGCTCGACACCACCAATACAATATATATCGCCTAAACCCGCTTGAATATTCGCAGTGGCTATATGCAAGGCCGACATAGAAGACCCACAGAGACGATTGATCGTTTGAGCAGGTATGCTATGCGGTAAACCAGCGCGCAATACAATATTACGAGCAATATTAAAACCTTGCTCACCTCGCTGCATCACGCAGCCCCAGAGTAGATCATCTATCTCGCTAGGATTAATGGCGCTATTTCGCGCCAATACACCATTAATCAGATCGGCGCTGATATCATCCGCTCGCCGATAACGATAACAGCCTCCTTTAGAGCGCCCCATAGGAGTTCTAGCATAATCAACAATCACTGCATCTCTTGGATTCATCACGATTACGCACCTCCTTGTTTGTTTTGATCATAATAAGATTCTTGATTAGAGGCTAAGCGCTCCATCTCTTTAGTCGGCGCATATATAGAACCTAAAAACTTATACTTTTCAGACTCTTGGACAACAGTATTAATGCCAAGTCTATCAGCCCATCTTAGAGCCCCACCCCTAAACGGAGGGAAACCTAAGCCATATACCAATGCCATATCAGCCTCTTCTGGCGATTCAACGATACCTTCTTCTAAGCATCTAGCTAGCTCAGTCACCATTGGAATCATCATCCGATAAATAATATCGTCATCCTTTATTTGATTAGCAATAGCTTGAGTGTGAGGCGATATAAGCGCAATACTTTCATTGCTTACGGTTTTAGCCTGCTTGCCTTTTTTATCAACACTGTAATCATAAAACCCTTCGCCATTTTTTTGCCCTAGACGATTAGCTTCAAAAAGAACCGTGGTTGCTGCTGTAAAATCATATTGCATGCGTTCTGGAAAACCTTTGGCCATCACTTCCGCACCATGTACTGCAGTATCAATACCCACAACATCCAACAAATAAGCGGGGCCCATTGGCCATCCCCAGCTTTCCATTACCCGATCGATGCGCTGAAAATCAACGCCGTCTCGCACCAACATAAGAAAGGCGGCAAGATAAGGAAACAGCACCCGATTAACGAGAAACCCGGGACAATCCCCAACAACAATGGCTTTTTTACCCATTGCTGTCGCATAAGCCACTGTTGTGGCAATAGTCTGATCTGATGTACGACTACCACGAATCACTTCGACCAACGGCATCGCATGAACAGGATTAAAAAAATGCATGCCACAGAAGTTTTCTGGACGTTTTAACGAGAGCGCCAAATGATCAATAGAAATGGTAGAGGTGTTTGAAGCAATAATCGTGTGCTGACCGACCGAAGATTCAACTTCAGCCAATACTTTGCTTTTAATCGCTGGATTTTCTACCACAGCTTCAACAACAATATCTAACTGATCAAAACCCACATAATGTAAGGTAGGCTCGATCCTATTTAAGATACCAGCCATCTCTTTAACCAATAAACGACCACGCTCCACCCGCTTAGATAACAGTGTCGTCGCCTCAGACAAACCCAAATCCAGGCCAGACTGCTGAACATCTTTCATTTTGACAGAAATATGTTTAAGTGCGGACTGATAGGCAATACCGCCCCCCATAATACCCGCACCCAATACCGCTGCTTTCGCTGTACTTTTTGAACCGGGTGAATGAGAACTAAATACATCACTCGCACTAGCCGCTAAGCGCTTAGCTTTTTTAACGATCATTTGATCGCTAATAAAAACACCGGTTAACGCCAATGCTACTGGTGTTTGTGTCATTTTGATAAAAGCGGCAGACTCAAGCTTGAGCGCATCACTAAAACCCAAGCTTGATGCGCTTTCAATCACATCGATAGCCGCTAAAGGCGCAGGGTAGTGTTTACCTGCCTGCGCTAATACCATAGCCTTAGACGTCATAAATGCCATTGTTTTTTCAGTGGTATTGTGACGTAACGGCGCATTTTTTTGTTGACGACGAGCACGATAATCCAACTTGCCATCTATTGCTTGTTGTAACGTCGTTAACGCGGTCTCACGTAGGCTATCTGCGGAGCAAAGCCCATCTATCACTCCCGATTTTAGTGCTGCCGGTGCGCGATATTCCTTGCCACCAGCAATCCATTCAATTGCCGTTTCAATACCCGCTATACGTGGCAGTCGCACCGTTCCTCCCCACCCCGGAATAATGCCCAAGCGAGTTTCAGGTAAGCCTATACGCAGGTCGTCACTGGCGATACGATAATCGCAGGCGAGTGTTAGCTCACAACCACCGCCTAATGCAAAACCATTAATGGCGACAACAACGGGAAAAGGGAGGTTTTCTATACGCGTAAAGTTATGATTACTACTATGTAATAATTCTGCAATTTTTGCCTCTCCAGCAAGAAAAGCAGGTGTGAACTCAGTAATGTCCGCCCCGGCAATAAACGCGGCTTTAGCGCTACGGATCAGTAATCCTGTAATTGAGCTATTTTGCTGAATTGCATCGATCGCCGCAGATAATTCAGTAACCGTTTTAGCGTTAAAAATATTGACGGGACTGTCAAGCAAGTCAAATACTAATTCGGCAACGCCAACAGCATCAACATTTACGCTCAGATTATCGCCTGAATACATAAAGCCCTCCGGTGAGTGTGTGCCAGCACATTAAGCCATTAACTTATATTTACACTGGTTTATTGTGTTGGGTAGTTATGGGTACTTATGAATATTTTGAAAAGTTCTATATAGGCTCTTTTTGATCTTCATTACAGCGTAGCCTAAGATTTAGCCATCGTATATATTAACCGGCTACTTAGCCGGTTAATATATACACTGTAAGCCATTAGCTATTAAGCTCACCATAAGTCACGGTAAGTCACTAACGTCATCAATGCCGAGGGCGGTTGATAACGAGTATCGCTTTTTCATCCGTTAGATTTCTAAGTCGGTAAGGGTGCCCCGCCTCCACAATGAAGCCGTCGCCTGCATCAAGATCATCAATTTGACTACTAATAATGACATTAAGCTTACCCTGCACCACAAAACCACTAGAGCGCCCCTGATCAACCAACATATCTTCACCCGTATCACTGCCCGGTTCATAGACTTCGTAACTTAGCTGACTTCTTTCGTCATTTTCATCTCTTAACAGATGATAACAATCGACTGCTTTATTAGTACGAGAGAACATCTGGTAGCTGCGAAAAAAGCAGTCAGCTTCGTCATTAAAATCGATAGTGAAAAAATCTTTTGTACTCATTGGAATTCCTTTTAACAGCTTTTCCAATGAACTTAATGATGGGCTGACACGTCCTTGCTCGATCATAGAGACGCTACTATTCGTCACCCCTGCTCTTTTTGCTAGCTCTCGCTGGGATAGGCCATAAATTTTTCTTACTTTTTGTAATCGGACGGCTATTTCATCGCTCATAATTTTTATTATCTTCCCCTACAACATGGATGGGTGTTAATGCTTGGTTATACTGACTATTTAGCTATTATTTAATCCTCATTAATTCTCATTAAAGTGTTCAGCATTGCTACTAAAAACTTACATTACGAATCAACCATATCCTTGTAAAGGTTTTCATTAGACAAGTCAATTGACTGCCCACAACCTGGCACAGAAATACTCTTATTTGTTAATTCAATCTCATTTTCATCGACCATATCTTCGCCAAAGCCATAACGTACACGGTAATCCCCTTGCAGCGCTGCAAGGTGATATTCATTACTAGCACTCTTCACACCGGCATTTTTTTCCTTATAGCGCTCCATTGCTTCCTTACCGTAACGCTTTTCCAACATCCCCAATGTACGCTGAGGGGATAGAATACTAGCTGTTGCATTATTGCCACCGAAACCTTTGGAGTTCAAAAAAGCCACTTCTGGTATGTCACCACAATGCCTATCATCTTTCGATATGGCTAAGTATTCCTGAGCAACATCTTCAGCGACCTTATCAAGAGTTTTAATCCCTGGGATAACGCCATGTACAAACACGCCTAAAGTACTAATCAACTGATCTCCACTGGCGGGAGCTAACGAGTGCCCTACATAAGATTTTACTGCAGCTACCGGCCATTTTTTAATACCAAATGCACCCGCTACACGGTTAAGAATAGTGGATTCAGTTACTCTATTTTGTGGTGTACTGGAACCATGTGCCTGCACAAAGCTGCGTTCTGCAATTGCTTTTTCACCTAACAAGCTAGTCGCTGAAGCGACCGCCTTGGCCAAAGTCAAATAATTACCCGGACCAGGAGAGGATATGGACTTTTTATATCCATCAGCATTGGTAAATACATCTAATACCGATCCATGAATCGTCGCACCTAATTCAAGTGCCAATTCATCATCCATCAAAATCACTTGCTGGGTAGATTCTGCCAATGTGAAACCACAATTATCACCAAATGGACGGCTAGCTCTACGATAGTCCGGCGATTCAGCGCCATCTAAACGGCGCAACTTTTCATCGGTTGCCAATGCACTCATCGTGGAATAACCGTCAATAACCTCCGGAGTGATCGGTGCTTCACTGCTCCCCACCATGACCACGCGGCGGCGACCAGAGCGAATATCTTCCATTCCCATTTGTAAGTTATACAGAAAACTCGCGCAGGCACCTGCAACGCTGCCAGTTGCTCCCATACTGCCTAACACGTAGGCATTAATAAAATCGGTTGGCATCGAACTAAAGCCAAAAGCCAACTGCTTAGTCGATACCCGCTCACCTTTTAAACGTGACTGCAATAAACCCGCGTTACTATTCTGATCTAGCTGACTCATCGCACTAGTGGAATAAACGGCAATCTGATCAGGAGGAAGACGATCAACAATCGTCTCCCAGCTAACGCCCATCGCATTCACTGCATCAGAAGCGCCAATCACCGACATCTGCAAACCACGAGGATGAAAACGAGAAGGATATAAGCTAGCCGGATCAAAACCATCCGGTAATTGACCGGCTGCTTGAACCGCCGAACGATAAGAGGTTTCTAAAAGAATATTAGGATCTGGGCGATCTGGCTGAGCCTGAATCACCACACTCACAGTATTATTATTCACTTCAGTTACTTCCCACTCGACAGGCACAGGCTTAGGTAACTGTCGCTTTGACAGTTCAAAAGTCACACCATGACCCGATACCTGAGATAAAGAAAGCTTCTGATGAGTAGGGATTGCATCTACATCGAAATGTTCAGCGCCGATTTTCCGTACCAAAGTACCATCAAGCACCTCTTGACGATAACGATGAGCCACCTCAGCAACCGACAACACTTCACCTGTATTATCATGATAACTGCCATCGACATAGCTAACCTGCCCCATCATTACCGCTAAACCAAGAATGGTTTCTTGCTGTTCAGACTCAGGTAAAGCCTCTATCACCGTACGTTGATACGCCTGATGAAAAGAACTTCG
>AEVK01000026.1 GCA_000209515.2 gamma proteobacterium IMCC1989 | reverse complement strand
TAGCGGGTGGACCGATGTGTTGGCATCTACCTATCAAGATACCTATCAAGACGCTCAATCTTCTTTACTAATTCAATCCCCGCCTTCCGTATTTTATCAGCCCATTATGTGGCCGCGTTTTATCGTAGAAACGATGCTCTCTATTTGTGCGATTTTATGTTTGCCTAGAATGTTTCATGTCACCTTTGTCGAGTGCTTGTCAAAAACACATCTTAAGTACTCTCGTTGGGTATTTGTATTTTATCTGCTCTTAATTAGTGTTTGTATACTCGTTATAGCATCAACAGGTAATCAATTGCTGGGCAATGATCCAGCAATAAATGGCGATGCTTATGTCATTGCCTTGCCTTTGAGTCAGGATGCTCCTTGGATTGCGATACTTGCTTTCTTAGGTGGGTTCTCTGCTGCAACTGCGATGATTATTGTTGCCACAATGACCTTAAGTCACATGTTGAGTAATGATGTGATTTTACCTTTGTTATTACGAGGCCAACAGCATAATAATACCAGTCAAGATTTCTCTCGACGCCTTATTTTTGCTCGCCGTAGTACCGTTATTTTTGTCATTGTCGCTGCTTATTTGTACCAAGTGGTACTAGCTGAAAATATTGCATTAACCAGTATCGGACTCATCGCATTTGCTCTAGTCGTTCAGTTGGCACCTGCTATTTTATTTGGTCTATTTTGGCGTAAAGGAAATGTTACCGGCCTATATGCAGGTTTGTTGGTGGGTTTGGCGCTATGGTTTTATACACTGATGATACCTTTATTATCTGATGCAGGTTTAATGAGTGCTTACATTGTCGATCAAGGTTTATTTAATGTGCGATGGTTGCGCCCAGAAACGTTTTTAGGGTTAACATTTAGTGATAGCTTTACTCGTGCGGTCTTAATTAGTTTAAGTGCCAATATTCTGTTTTATTGGTGGTATTCGGTTACGTCTGTCGAAAAGTTGGTAGATCGGATACAGGCTACTGCATTCACACAACTAACCAAGGGCGCTTATGATTATTATAATGATATTCATCTAGGTGATTTGCGTGTATTACTGAATGAATTTTTAGGGGAGTCTGCTGCGTCTACTTTATTTGCTTCTTATAACCATTCGTCATCCATATTATCTGAAAAAACACAGACAGAGAAAGCACGGAAAGAGACAGCACAGAAAGATAAAGCACAGAAAAATAAAGTACATAAAGGTTTGTCAAAACATCAGCTTGTTGAAAAGTCACAAAAAGCATTAGCAAGTATTGTCGGGGTTGCTTCTGCGCAATCGATGATAGAAAGTTTGTACAGCGGAAAAAAAATGGCTGTAGAAGAAGTCGTTAATTTGTTTGGGGAAACAACAAAAGCGCTACGATTTAATCAAGAAGTATTATCGGCATCGTTCGACAATATATCATCGGGCATTAGTGTCATTGATAAGGACTTACGATTAATTGCATGGAATCAATGCTATGAAGACATGTTTGAATACCCCGCAGGTATGTTGTATGTAGGGGTGCCAGTGATCGACATTATGCAGTTTAATGGGGAGAGGGGGTTTCTAGGAGATGGTAATGTCGATGCATTGATTCGTAAGCGGTTATCTTATATGGCGACGGGTAAAGATTATCGTTTTATCCGCTTCCATAAAAAAGATGTAGTTAAAGGTATAGTTAAAGATATAGTTAAAGATATCGTTATTGAGATAAAAGGTCGCCCCTTACCTAATGGAGGCTACGTCACAACTTATGACGACATTACTGAATTTATTCAGGTGCAACAACGTTTAGAAGAAGCGAATGCTACCCTAGAGCAGCGCGTGCTAGATAGAACACGTGTTATTGAAGAGGTGAATGTCCGTCTGCGAGACGCTAAGCAGTTGGCCGACGAAGCAAGTGCATCTAAAACAAAGTTTTTAGCTTTAGCGAGTCACGATATTATGCAGCCATTGAATGCCGCGAGCTTATACGCAAGTACCTTACTAGATGATGCCACTACATCTTCCCGCACTGATAAAGAAGTCGCGGTAATTCATAAGCTAAAAATGGCGATAGATAATACGGAATCTATTATTGCCACCTTATTGGAAATGTCTAAAATCGATAACGGTGTGATCCAGCCTAATTATGGCATTGTTGATTTACATGGGATGTTATCCAATATTGTGGATGAGGCAAGTATTCAAAACGCCAAAAAATTACTGATTCGTTACTGTAAAACGTCGTTAAATGTGTATTCTGATCAACACTACTTGTATCGCATAGTACAAAATTTTGTTTCTAATGCGATTAAATATACGCCGTCTGGGAAGGTATTAATTGGCTGCCGGAGAGGGGTAGATGAGCATGGTGTTCCTTATGTCGATATTTGTGTTTTTGATACAGGCATTGGTATTTCTCAAAAAGAGCAAAAAGCTATTTTTTCTGATTTTTATCGCGTTCCAAAAAGTTACGTCAGTAATACGAATTTTGTTAAGGAGATAGAGGAATCTATTTCTGGTGTCGGTTTAGGCTTGTCTGTCGTGACGCGTTTTAGTGAATTACTTCAGCATAAAATCACTTGTCATTCTGTCTTGAATAAGGGTAGTTGTTTTTCAGTTAGAGTACCTGTGGCTACCAAAAAAATAGTCGACAGTGCTACGCCTCACACCTCACGGCTACATTACTTGGATGACCTGTGTATTGTTTATGTGGATGATGAAGCTGCTAATTTATCAGCCACGGCAGCATTACTTGAACGTTGGCAATGTCAGGTTATCGTCTTAGCTTCTGTAGACGAGGCGCGCGATTATGTCATGAAAAGTGTAAGGGGTGAATGTGTTATACCAGACGTATTATTGATGGATTATCAGCTAGGTCTTGCAGATGTGAGTGGCATTAGTTTAGCGGAAGAAATGCTTGAACAGTGGCATCAATGCTTAGAAAGCGACTCAACTAAAACGGTTTTTCGTGAAGTACCAGTATGTATTGTGTCGGCGGCCGTTGATAGTGAATTGCCAGAAAAGGTATCTCAGGCAGGCTTTGAGTTTTTGCGTAAACCTTTAAAACCGGGAAGGCTGCGAGCGTTGCTAACTCAACTAAAGGAACGCCGCGATGTTAATCAATGCTAACACTTAGAAAATAGGACGCTATCCCTGTAACAGATTCACCCGCTAGCCTTCGTTAGATGTAGTAACCTCATTGAGTGACATTTTTGATAGTTCAATCACAGCTTGTGTTCTGTTGGTAACACCAAGCTTACGGAAAATGGCGGTAATGTGCGCTTTCACGGTAGCTTCTGTAATACCTATTTCAAAACCAATTTGCTTGTTTAGCCAGCCTTCTCGCACATAACATAACACTCTATATTGTTGAGGCGTAAGGGTAGATATCCTAGCGGCTAACGATTTTTCGTCTTGGTTGATTTCGGTAAGTTGGTTTTCCATAAATGCAGGAATCCACTGTTCTCCTTCAGCGACTGCTTGAATTGCTTTATGTAATGTATCGGCAGAGAGAGATTTGGGGATGTAGCCGCTAGCTCCATGCCCCATCGCGCGATTAATCGTCTCCTTATCGTCGCTTGCGGAAACAATTACTACCGGTACGGTAGGGTACTTTTCTCGAATAGCGATCAATCCATATAGATCTTGGCTGCCAGGCATTTGTAAGTCGAGTAATAATAAATCAATGTCTGTATCGTTGTTTAGCGCTTGCAGCGTAGAACCTAAATCTGAGGATTCGCTGATAGTAGATTGTGAAAAATGCTGATGAATAACATCTAAAAGGGCACTACGGAATAGGGGGTGATCATCTGCTATATGAATGTGATACATGATGAGTTTATGCCAGATTATTATTGTTAGTTTTATGTGCCACATTAATATGACGCTGTAACAATAACGCAAATGACTAGGGATTAAAATACACAATAAGTCTGTTATTGCTTAATGTGGTGATAAGGGTTTGCTGGCTAATCGATGGGTTGTGCTGAGTATTTTCAGCTATTGCATTGTTACTGTAATTATATCGGCCTATGTTGAATGGCTCTTGAATTTGCAGTGCAGAGCTGAAACTGCTTTTTTGAGTGGTTTAACGCCAAAATATAGTCCCTGTTCATCGGTTTGTTGACAAGTGGTTTGAGAGGTATACAATGTTTACCGCTTGAAAGTACGTTTTACTATTTGTGAACAAATCTCGACGTTAGACCTTTAGATCCTCGTTCTGTTTTTCCATAAGTAATCGCAACACTTCTAGCCCAACAGCATTTGCTATATTGGCTAATGCTTAAAATTACTCTTGAAAAGATAGGATACATATTATGTCTACTACTACTGGTACTGTTAAGTGGTTTAACGAATCTAAAGGCTTCGGTTTCATCGAGCAAGAATCTGGTCCAGACGTTTTCGCACACTTCAGTGCAATTCAAGGTTCAGGTTTCAAAACCTTGACTGAAGGCCAAAAAGTTGAGTTCACTGTAACTCAAGGCCAAAAAGGTCCTCAAGCTGAGAACATTAACCCAGTTTAATTTGTAATAAACTGCGGTAACATAGAAAGGGCAAGACTTCGGTTTTGCCCTTTTTTATTGGGGTAAATTATTTTTACTACCATTATCTTCTGCTGTTGCCCTTAGTCTTAATTATATCGTTAGCTATACCTTTGCATTAATCAATGACAAGCCACTATTAGGATATCACTGTGAGCCCCACCTGTTTTCAATCTCTTTCGTTAAATACATCATTGCTAGAAAATCTGAAATCTCTTCAATATAAAGAAATGACCGAGATACAAGCACAAAGTTTGCCTCCGATGATAGCGGGACAAGATGTTATTGCCCAAGCAAAAACAGGGTCCGGTAAAACCGCCGCTTTTGGTTTGGCGATGCTGAATAAGCTACAAGTGAAGCGGTTTCGCGTTCAGTCATTAGTGTTGTGTCCTACTCGAGAGCTTGCGGATCAAGTGGCAAAAGAGATTCGTCGCTTGGGGCGTGGAATACACAATATTAAAGTATTGACCCTATGCGGTGGTGCGCCTTTTGGCCCTCAAATTGGTTCCTTAGAGCATGGCGCACATATTGTTGTGGGAACGCCCGGGCGCATTGAAGAGCATTTACGTAAGGGCACGTTACGCTTAGATGATGTAACTACTTTTGTGTTGGATGAGGCTGATCGCATGCTCGATATGGGGTTTCAGCCGTCTCTTGATGCGATTGTTGATTATCTCCCCGCTAAGCGACAAACCTTATTGTTTAGCGCCACTTATCCCGAGCAAATACAGTTGATAGCTAAACGTATTATGCATGAACCAATACGAGTGACGGTTGAAACCGCTCATGATGACAGTAGTATTGAGCAGCATTTTTACGCTTTAGAAGACGGTCGTTCGCGTACAGAGGCACTACAGTTATTGCTGCTGACATACCGCCCTAATTCGGCGGTGGTGTTTTGTAACACCAAGCGTGAAACCCAAGAAGTCGCTGACGAACTAGCGCGCATGGGTTTTGCTGCAGTGGCGTTGAACGGAGATATGGAACAGAAAATGCGAGATCAAACGCTCGTTCGGTTTGCAAATAACAGTGCGTCCATTCTTGTGGCGACGGATGTAGCCGCGAGAGGCTTGGACATTGATGACCTTGATGCAGTGTTTAACTATCAATTATCCCGCGAAATAGATGTGCATACGCATCGCATAGGTCGTACAGGGCGAGCCGGTAGTAAAGGGCATGCTTTTACGCTCTACACATCCAAAGAGCGCTATAAGGTGGAGATGTTAGAGAAACAGTTGTCGTGTGTTGTTGAACCATCACCATTACCGAACGTGTCTGTGTTAAACGAGCCTGCATATAAGCCATCGATGTCGACCTTGCAAATAGACGGTGGTAAGAAACAGAAAGTTCGCCCGGGTGATATTGTCGGTGCATTGACCGGCGAGGGCGGTATTACTGGGAAGCAAGTAGGGAAGATTCACGTCTTCGATAATACTGCTTATGTTGCTGTCGAGAGAAGTGAAGTGAAAACGGCCTTACATAAAATCGAGCGAGGAAAATTAAAAGGGCGCTCTTTTCGTGTGCGTCACATACGGGGTTAAAAGTTAATGAGGTTTCAGCTCTTAATTTATCGGCGTAACATGTCTTCGGTAATAGGGTGGAATGTAGTGGCGGATGTGATGAGGCTATTAGCCGTTAGCTCGGCTACGCCATAAACCTCAGTTGTCATATGGTAGTCTTTCTTTACCTTTTCCAGTAGTAAATCAAAGTCCCCATCGCCAGATAATAAAATGATGGTATCAGCCGTGCCTGATGCTGCTACGTCCATTACATCTATAGCAATACCGACATCCCAATCACCTTTGGCAGATCCATCTTTTCGTTGAATATACGGCTTGAGCTTCATGGTGAAGCCGATGCTTTTTAGCGCCGATTGAAACTGCAGCTGTTTATCATCCCCTCGGTGAATCGCATAAGCATTGGCGATAACAATATCGCCTTGTGCTTGCAAGCGTTGCCATAAATGCCGATAGTTAAAGGGCTTGTTATAGCGATCACGGGTGGTGTAATAAATGTTTTGTACATCAACAAAAACGGCAATTTTTTTACGGCTCTTGTCATCGTTCTTATTTCCATTCATTTGCAAACCTATTCAAAACGACTTATTCAGAACGACTTATTCAAAGCGACTTATTCAAAGCGACTAAGAGCGACGGCTAGGCTTTTTAGCGGTGGGGCCGCCATGAGTGGATGCGGGAGCATTTTGCCTTCTTCGTCCGCTAGGTGCTGTTTTGTTCCCGTTTTGGTTGCCGCCTTGATTATTGCTGTTTCTTCTTCCTTGGTTTTGATTGTTATTGCCTGAACGTCTATTGCTGCTATTTGCTGCGGCATTAGCATTTTCTGGGCGCGGCTTTTTAGGTTTTTTGGGTCTAGCCGGTGGGCGTAACTTTGATTCGGGTACATCGTGTATGGGTTCGTAGCCATCTACGAGCTTTCTTGGGAGTAGTTTTTGAATCAACCGCTCGATATCTTGTAATTGCTGAATTTCATCGGCACTCACCAATGATACCGCTTGACCGGTTGCGCCAGCGCGACCTGTGCGGCCAATACGGTGTACGTAATCTTCAGCTACATTGGGTAAATCAATATTGACGACTTGTGGAAGTTGTTCGATATCGAGTCCGCGGGCAGCAATATCGGTTGCGACTAAAACACGTACTTTTCCTGCTTTAAAATCGGCTAGTGCTCTTGTGCGAGCGCCTTGGCTTTTATTGCCATGGATGGCAGCGGCTTTAATACTGTGCTTTTCCAAAAAAGTCGCGAGTTTATTTGCGCCGTGTTTGGTGCGACTAAAAACTAAGACTTGTTCCCATTTGTGTTGATAAATCAGCTCTACTAATAAACTAGGCTTTTGTTTTTTGTCAACGGGATGTATCCATTGCGTGACGGTGGTAGCGGTGCTGTTCTTTGGCGTAACAGAAATTTCTATCGGTTTGTTGACGATGGTTTTTGCTAGGTCACGAATGTCATCCGAGAAGGTCGCAGAGAACATGAGGTTTTGTCGTTTTTCTGGGAGTGCTTTCAGGATTTTACGAATATCGTTAATGAAGCCCATATCTAGCATACGGTCAGCTTCATCTAGAATCAGTATTTCCAGCTTATTAAATGACATCGCATTTTGTTGGTGTAAGTCTAATAGTCGACCCGGTGTGGCGATCAAGATGTCTACTCCGCCACGTAATTTCATCATTTGCGGGTTAATTTTAACGCCACCAAAAACTACAGCTGATCGCAATTTAAGGTGCTTGCCATAGGTTTCTACGCTTTCAGCGACCTGAGCGGCTAATTCGCGAGTAGGAGTAAGTACTAGAGCGCGTACTTGATTGGCTCTCGCGGGCTGCCCTTTGGATAATATCTCGAGTAAGGGTAGTGTAAAACCTGCGGTTTTCCCTGTGCCTGTTTGTGCTGCCGCCATCACATCACGGCCTTCAAGCACAACAGGAATGGCCTTTGCCTGAATAGGAGAGGGGGTATCGTAACCTTTGTCGGTCACTGCTTTTAATATAGGGTCGGATAAACCCAAGGTGGTAAAACTCATAGTGTCTCTTTTGGTGTTTTGTCGTTAAAAATAGTTTATTTAAAAATCATGCTAAATGACAATGAGGTAAAAAAGTAAGGAGATGAACTGAAATAACTCATTGCTTAGAAAGGTGTTATACGAAGATCGTTGAAGTGCACATATACTGGATCATGCATAATAATAGCCGCGCAGCTTACCGCATAAGCGCCTTCAGTGCTAGCCGCTATTGCAGCGGTGAGTGCTTTTATCTTATGCCTATAGAATAGGATATAATGAGTGCAAAACCAGTGGTCTGTTCTTTGCTGGCTTTTTGAGTTTTACCACTATTTTCATATTCACAT
This sequence comes from gamma proteobacterium IMCC1989, assembly GCA_000209515.2. Lineage (GTDB taxonomy): Bacteria > Pseudomonadota > Gammaproteobacteria > Pseudomonadales > Cellvibrionaceae > Endobugula. The sequence continues at coordinate 14,445 of AEVK01000026.1, read as the reverse complement.
TATTTATTCATCGAGAGAAGATTATGTCACGTCGTTTTAGCCGTTTTGCCCTATTGTGTTTGTTATCACTAACCTCATTTGTTGCCGTGGCCGAAAGTTTAGCATTAACGATTATGTCTAACTCAGGAGAAGAAAAAGGCACGGTTATAATTAAGTTAGATACCAAATTAGCGCCCAATCATGCTACGCGTATTAAGAAATTAACTAATGAAGGACTTTATGATGGTGTTGCATTCCACCGTGTCATTGCTGGCTTTATGGCACAAACGGGTGATGTGGAATTTGGCAATAAGAGTAATTTCAAAGCCAATTTAGCTGGCTCGGGTAGTTCTACTTATGATGATCTTAAGGCTGAGTTTTCAGATATATCTTTCGAAAAAGGTGTCGTAGGAATGGCTAGAAGTCGTTACATTCATTCGGCAAATAGTCAGTTTTTTATTATGACAGATGCTCAAACGGGGCTTAATGGTCAATATACAGTGATAGGGCGTGTTGTTGCCGGCATGGACGTTGTGAATAGGATCAAACAAGGTTCTAGCGCGCAAAACGGTAAAGTAGTAGATCCAGACTTTATTAAAGAAGCGATTATTCTTCCTTAGGGTAATCGCCTTCAAATATAGAGTAAGTAAAGAGCGGACAGAAAAAACTAGAAAATAAAAATGCAAGGGATGTAAAGTTACATGTCAAAAATTGATTTACCTAGCAGTTGGTTAGTGCATGTGGAATCTGAGTTTTCCCAGTCCTATATGAAACAACTAAAGTTGTTTTTGCAGGCAGAAAAACGCGAAGGAAAAACGATTTACCCTGCGAGCGATTCAATTTTTAATGCATTTAAAGCAACGCCATTTAACGATGTGAAAGTGGTGGTTTTAGGGCAAGATCCATATCATGGTATCGGGCAGGCGCATGGTTTATCTTTTTCTGTTCCCAAGGGTGTGCGTACTCCCCCTTCTTTGGTGAATATTTTTAAAGAAGCTAATCGTGATTTAGGTATTCAGATCCCTAGTCATGGCTGCTTGCAATCATGGGCGGAGCAAGGTGTTTTGTTGCTTAATGCCACCTTAACGGTGGAGCAGGCCAACGCGGGTTCTCACCAAGGCCAAGGTTGGGAATTGTTTACCGATAAAGTTATAGAGGTTCTGAGTGATCAACGCGAGCATGTTGTCTTTCTATTATGGGGAAGCTATGCGCAGAAGAAGGGGCGTGTTATTGATCAGAACAAGCATTTGGTTTTACGCTCTGCTCACCCATCGCCCTTATCGGCTTATCGCGGGTTTATTGGTAATGGGCATTTTTCTGCGACGAATGAGTATCTAGAAAAGCATGGGCAAAGCCCGATTGACTGGCAGGTCGTTTAATTTTCCGCAAGAGTGTATAGGTTAACTCTGAGCTAAGGGATCTCGAATGAATCGCTTACGCACTAATATTGCTTCAGCTTATCTCCGTGGTCATCCATCAGCTTTTGTATATTGTTTACGTCTTTCATTAGCTTCGATACTTCATCGGGCGATACGGTCATCGGTATGACGCTTTCAGTTTGTGCTGCATCATCATTTGTTGTGTCATTTTCCGTCGTGAGTTCTTCGGGTGGCTCGTAGGTAGCTACTAAATCTTTGTTTAAATTACCACTGATATTCATGGCTTCGGCTGTTTGGTTTGCTGGTGGCTTATCGGAGAACTGCCATTGTCCATTAGTATCTTTCCAGCGGTAAACAGTAGATTGGGGTGGCTTTGCTTCACTTTTTTCATCATGTTTTTCAGCGCTGCTGCCAATAGATGCCGTGGCATTTTTTGCATCGCTAATAAATTTTTTCACGTCAGACGTGATAGCGGTGATGTCAGGTAAAAATTCTTTTGTTGATAATATCGGTGTGCCATCAGGTTTTTTTATAATAAATAGACCTGCGCAGCCTAAAATTAATATGACGCAAAATGTTTTTATCGCTAAGCTCATGGTGTATTCCTTACCATCAAGTTATTGGTTATTGGTGTTTTGAACTGCTTGATTGACTGCGCTTTAATGTGTGCAGTGCTAGTGAGTCATAAGTTGTAATGGGAGTTCATTACTTACATCTGCAAATACGACTTCTTTTTCTGCACACTCAACTTTTGTCGATGCCAGCAGATACGTTTGTTGTTTGTAATGGCTAATCATGACAATATCGCCAACGCTTTGAGCCTTATTAGCTACATAGAGTGAGTCACCAGCAGAAATTGTTGTGGGTATTGTTGTCTTGCTAGTAAATAAATATAGCTGACGCTTAAGGTTGCCTAGATATTGCATTCTGGCGACAACTTCTTGGCCGGTATAACAGCCTTTACTAAAGCTCACTGCATTACCCATGTTGTGATAGTTGATCGCGTGGGGAGTGAATACGCCGCTGGTATTGGCATGTATTCCTGCGATACCGTTTTTAATTTTTACCTCATCCCAGTACTCGTCATCCAATATTCCTTCGTTCGACATGACTTCGTTCTGCATGGGCTCACTTGCTATGTAAGTACTAAAACGCTTGGCTTGTTCTGCATTGAGCCATAGTTCGTAACATTCTTTAGCGATGCAAATAATCGTTCCAGCTGATGTGTGACAGGCGGTGTTGGTTTCTTCGGGTATATGTTCACCTACTGCTAGTGCTTGTAATGTATTTTTTGCGTTTGTCCCGTTGATACCAAATAATTGGTAGTGATCGTTATCTATATTGATATCTACTTTCGAGAATACGCTATATTTTTTTAGTGCTGCAGTTGCAATATCGACGATATCACTGGGGATCGATAATGCGATTTCTTGACTTTCGATTTCAGGAGATAGCTCCACGGCTCTAAAGCTAAATACAACACGGCCTTTATGGGTGCAGTGTGCGCCGAGTGGTGCAGGGACTGAGGTGTTTTTTTCTTGATTTAGCGCGTTAATATCGCAGGTAACCTGTCCCTGCAAAAACTTTTTGGCGTCAGGCCCTTTTACGATGAGTAATTTATGTTGTTTGAGGTGGCAAAACGCAATTGTTGTATCCATTTTTCTTGACTATCTACATGAGTTTTTATGAATGAAAAGAAGTCATTAATTGACCTCGACTATTATAAACCGTAAGCTCACAAAAAGAGTATCAATGTTTTAATTTGTCGTAAATAGAGTGGCTAATGCATAAAAATCGTTTGTTTTGGAGTAGTCGTCGGGGAATGTTAGAGTTGGATCTTGTGTTAATGCCTTTTATTGAGAAGGTGTACTCTAGTCTTTCAGAGGCGGATCAACAGTTGTATCACCTCTTGTTAGAAGAGCAAGATCAAGATTTGTTTACATGGTTTATGCGGCGTGAAGACCCCACAGACCCTAATTTGCTAAGGATAGTGAAGATAATACGTGAAAATACAGGCATCCAACCCTCATAGTCATCATCACAGATCGTCTCCAAGACTGCGGTTGGTTCGTTTACAGCCCTCTCGATATTTGTGGGCTATCATTCGAATAGTTCACTTCCTAGCCATATGCGCTATTTGGCTAGCAGGGTTGTCACTCATCATGCAACTTGTATTGTCGCTTCTCATTTTGTGCTCACTCGTCTATGCTTTTTGCCAGTATGCTATGCAGCCAATATTTCGTTTGCATTATCGTCAAGAGAGCTGGTATTTGATCGTTGAAAAAGCCCCTGTTTCGACTATTTATAATAGATTTAGAAGTATATTTAGGAGAAGGTTTTATGGCTTTGAGGATTGGTCTGTCGGAGATCAATATCGTTTGGTGAGCTGGTCTTACTGCTCGACCTTTCTAGCTGTTGTACAAATTGAGGATAAGGAATCTCGCCAGCGACTTCTGCCTATTGTTAGTGATTGTTGCGAGCAAGGTGAATTTCGCTGGTTGAGAGTCGTAATTAAGTATTTGCTGTAGTTTTTATTCCCTCTTTATTTGTAGCAGTGTGCCTTAAACATTCCTTAAGGTTGATCTACGATTACGTTCTGGCCGGCAAAATTTGTGGGAACTAATATGGTGTCTCGGGTTATCTTGCCTAATTCAGGGTGGTCTAATGAATAATGTAAACCGCGACTTTCTTTTCGCTCTATAGCTGAACGAATAATTAATTGAGCAACAGTGACTAGGTTGCGTAATTCGACCAGATCATTGCCCACCTTGTAGTTACTGTAATACTCAGCAATTTCTTTCTGTAATAACTTAACTCTATGTTGTGCCCTTTCTAGGCGTTTATGTGTGCGCACAATGCCAACATAGTCCCACATGAATCGACGTAGTTCATCCCAATTATGGGATATCACCACATCCTCATCTGAGTTAGTGACTTTAGATTCATCCCAAGGTGGGGGTGGGCTGACAGGCTCGATATTGGCTAGCTGTTGGCGAATACGGGCGGCGGCAGAACGGGCATAAACAATACACTCTAGCAGTGAGTTACTCGCCATTCGATTCGCGCCATGTAGGCCAGTAAATGATGTTTCACCAATCGCATATAAATTTTCTAAATCGGTTGCACCGTATTGATTGACCATGACTCCGCCACAGGTGTAATGGGCTGCAGGCACAATGGGAATAGGTTCTTTAGTGATATCAATACCATATTGTAGGCATTGCTTTTTAACCGTAGGGAAATGACTGCTAATAAACTCTTCCGATTTATGGCTGATATCTAAGTAAAGATGGTCACAGCCTAGTCGTTTAATTTCATGGTCTATGGCGCGCGCGACAATATCTCGCGGTGCTAACTCTTCTCGCTCGTCAAAGAGATGCATAAACCGCTCGCCACTAGGCAATTTAAGGTGAGCACCTTCGCCACGTAAGGCTTCAGTAATTAAGAATGTTTTCGCTTTAGGGTGGTATAAACAAGTAGGGTGGAACTGATTGAATTCCATGTTGGCGACACGGCATCCTGCACGCCATGCCATTGCAATGCCGTCACCGCTGGCACCGTCGGGATTACTGGTATATAGGTAGACTTTGCTCGCCCCGCCAGTTGCTAAAATCACCACTTTAGCATCAAAAGTGCAGACGACATCCTGTGCTCGGTTGTAAATGTAAGCGCCGCTGCAGCGTAAGCGTGGCTTATGTTGATCGGCTTGCTGAATGAGGTCGACAGCAATATGTTGTTCAAAAATATCAATGTTGTCACTGTTTCTAATGCGATCTATGAGTGTACTGTGTACTTCTTTACCCGTGGCATCGGCGCTATGGATAATACGCCTGTGACTATGACCGCCTTCTTTGGTCAAGTGAAAGTCTTGGTTGTCAGTATTCTTCGTAAAGCTGACTCCCTGCTCAACTAGCCAGTTAATCGCATCGGCGCTATTCTCTACCGTAAAGCGGACTGCTTCTTCATGGCATAAGCCTGCACCTGCGCTAAGAGTGTCTTTAACGTGAGCATCTGTCGAGTCTAGGTCATCCAATACCGCGGCAATGCCGCCTTGGGCATACCATGTCGAGCCATCTTTTAACCTATCTTTACTGATAACCGCAATAGTGCCGACAGACGATAGGTTTAGCGCCAAAGTGAGCCCCGCGGCTCCGCTACCAATAATAAGAACATCGTGACTAAAATGGGTTTTCATTGGTAGACTACTCGCAGAAGGTATTTATAATATTTTAATAATAACGACTTAGCGTTGTGCATACAGCCGCGTTATAGCTTTTTAGTATATCATTTAGGAACTTATTAATGTCCAGCTGGTCTTATCGGCCAGAAAAATAAGTATATTTAACTGTGTAGAAGAGAATAAAGGTTAACTTTATCATTAGATCCTCAGTTAGCATTAACATTACAACAATAGTTATATTTATAGTGTATTAAATTTAGGGGAACATTTTGGGTAATCAGCAATGACAGAGCAACCAGCCAGAGATGCAGATCAGTTATTGGTTGAGCGTGTTCAGCAAGGGGATAAAAGAGCATTCGACCTTTTAGTTTTGAAGTACCAACATAAGATCATATCGGTAGTACACCGTTATATGAGAGATCCAGCCGACGTAAATGACGTAGTGCAAGAGGCGTTTATTAAGGCGTACCGTGCATTGCCTAATTTTCGTGGCGAAAGTGCTTTCTATACGTGGATGTATCGTATTGCCATCAATACTGCTAAAAATGACCTGATTTCTAAAGGGCGTCGTCCTCCGTCATCGGATGTCGATGTGGAAGATGCTGAATACTATAGCGGAAATGAGAATTTGCATGATGTTGATACTCCGGAAAATAACTTGTTTCGGGATGAGCTGCAAACGGCAGTTCAAAATGTCATTCAGAGCTTACCTGATGATTTGCGTACAGCCGTCACACTACGAGAAATGGATGGTTTGAGCTATGAAGAAATCGCTGAAATTATGGAGTGTCCGGTCGGGACCGTGAGATCACGTATCTTTAGAGCACGAGAAGCTATAGATAAGATAGTGAAGCCAATGATGGACGACTATTAACAGTTTGATTTTTAAAGTGTTTTTTTTTATTTATATAAAAAAAGTAAAAAAAATGAACTTTGCTAATAACCAAACGTCATATATTGCAAGATCAACAATGTTAGATAAACGAATAAATAAATGTCTTAGTTATATATTAGTTTAAGTGCGTGTATATAAGCTAAGCAGATGTAATAACAATAATTTCAATTTGTATGTGTATTCTTTCTTAATGAGATATGATCTACACATAATACAGTTAGATAAACAGCTAGATAAATAGGTATATTGATGAGTCAAACACCCGTAAAACAATCGCTTCAAGAATCGTTGTCCGCATTGCTGGATGGAGAGGCAACAGAGCTGGAAGTGAGACGCTTACTTAAAGCTGATGATGAGGTCTATACAGAAGCGAGAAGCTCGTGGTCTCGTTATCAAATGGCTAGTTCTGGTGCGAAAAAAGATACTCCTAATATCGAGTATCGTGATTTGTCATTAAACATCAGTGCTGCGATAGCTGAAGAAGCAGTGCATACAGGCACAGTTACTGTTGATAAATCGACAAAAGCTAAACCAAGCATTTGGTCAGGAATGGGACGTTTCGCTGTGGCAGCCTCTGTTGCTGGCGCGGTAATTGTTGGTGTTCAATTTGCTCCAAATACGGCTGATCAGCATGTTGCGGAAAGTTCGTCAGTTACATTACCATCTTCATCTGTCCCAAGCAGCTTTGCACAAGGCTTATCCTCTGATACGACGATTAGCACTGTTAGCAACACGGTTAAGAGTCAGCAAAATTCTAGTGCCGAGCGTACACCTATAAATATTACTGAGAGCACCAAAGAACAATTGAAACAAGCAGAAGAAGAGGTTAATCGCTTAATGCTTGAGCATGCACAAAATGCATCGCAAAATACACAGCAGGGCGTTCTTCCTTACGCAAGAGTTCCAGAAACAACAGAGAAATAATCATTCTCCATTCATTGCACTACTATGTCTTGAATATTTGAGACGTAGTAGTGTCATTTAGACTAAAATAACGGTATGTCACTGATTATTGGTTTTTGATGTCCTTATTTACTTTTCATATTCTCGTTTCTTACCTACGTAATACCTCTCTAATAGTGTTATTAGTTTTTATCGCACTATTTCCCTTAATTGTGAGCGCACAAAACACACAGCTTGATCCTAAACAGGACGTCAGTGCGATTATTGACGCCCCAGCTTCCAACGCTAGTGCTGGCAAGGAGGCAGCAAAGTACAAAGAAGTGACGATTGAAAACCTATTAAATGATGTGGTGAACGCCAATCGGTATTACAGTTATAAAGGCCTATTAACATATGAAGCCAATGGCTCATTGAGCACGTTGAGCTTAGATCAGCGTATTGATAGTGAAGGCGATTTTAATCGCGTTTATCAAACACTTGCTTTTTTAAATGGCGAAAGCCGTCGTGTGTTGCGTGAACAAGAGTTAAATTATTGTGTTGGTGGGAGTACGCGTTGGGGATTATGGCCTAGTGTCTTTAGTCAAGATGAGTTACAGAACTCATATACGATTAGTTTTCAAGGGCAGTCTCGTGTGGCTAATCGTGGCACATTGGTGATTTATTTTGAGCCGAAAGATGAGTTTCGCTACGGTTATCGTTTCGATATTGATCAACAGACAGGGTTGATATTACGCTCAGCTATTTTAGAGGGCAGTAATATCATCGAACGCACACAATTTGTTTCTTTGGATTTAAGTCGAAAACAACAAGCTGTCGAGGATAGCTCTAACTATGATGTATCTTGGCGTGTGCCAGAAGTGGAACCATGTCATACAGAGCAGTTTGAAAGCGCTTGGGACGTTGAGTGGTTGCCGAAAGGCTTTACGTCAGCGGGTAACCGTATTACCGCACAAGGAGAGCATGTACTGATGTTCACTGATGGTTTGGTGTCGGTGTCAGTATTTATTTCTTCAAGCATATATAAAGAAGTGCCTAAAGTGACTGCAAGGCGTGGTGCAACTATAGCGGTGATGTCTCCTCTTGCTTTTGATACCACTAAAACTGTAGCAGTGGTTGGCGAAATTCCAACAGTAACAGCAAGACGCATGGCGGTATCTGTTAAGTCGAAGTAAGTTTCTATGTGTTGATATCTACATTTACATCCTCAATTTTAAACCCCAGCATTAGAGATTCGATGAAATGATATCAATTTATCTGTGTTGATTTTATGTCATCACGGCCATGTTTTACTTTTTGTTCTCAGTTCTTGCTATTCCAAGTAAATCTTCTTTAGCCTCAGTACGTATATGTCTTGGTTTGCAGTATGATTAATATTTGTAATGTTCGATTAGATGGCTGCTATTTTATGCTGGAAAAATTATGTTAAAAGAATCAGGCAAAGTTGTTTCAATTGAAGATGACGGTCTCTGGGTGGAAACTATCCAACAATCTACGTGTGGTAGTTGTCGTGCAAAAAAAGGCTGCGGGCAACAGCTGTTATCAAAAATAGGCGCACATTCAGCCAATATTAAGGCAGTTTTTGATAAAAATGATAAGAGTAGTTATTCCGTTGGGGATATAGTCGTAATTGGCATTCCGGAAAATATTATCGTTACGAGCTCTTTGCTTATTTACTGTCTTCCTTTGCTATTGATGATTGTTTTTTCTGGAATAGCGCATACATATATAGGTAGTAATGATGTGTATACCACGATAGCAGGCTTTTTCGGTCTGTTGGTAGGCGGCTTATTTGTTCGTTTTTTTGGGCAGGCTGTACAGCATAACACTGATTATCAGCCCATAGTTTTAGATAGGCAGACGCAAATTATTCATGATCCATTTCTACCGTTTAGTTAAGATATTTATTTAATTTGTGATGTGAATAAGGCGATGCTGTTTGGCATTTATATTGGCAATATTGATATTGTTTGAGAAGCGATTTCCTCATATTAAAAGGAGTACATTTTTTATGCGTAATTTTTTTCGTGTTTCATCGTTGGTTTCGATGTTTTTGATGATGTTACTATCGTTGCCGCAAAGTTCTGCTGCAAGCTATTTACCCGATTTTACGGGTTTGGTTCAAGAGCATTCTTCGGCAGTCGTTAAGATAGAAACTATTACGCGATCTCAAGAAGGTGGTCAGCCGAACGTACAGTTGCCTGAAAATATCCCAGAAATATTTCGACATTTATTTGAGCAGCAAATGCCACAAAGGCAAAATAGACGGCAGGGCAACTCGATGGGGTCAGGCTTTCTTATTTCTGAAAGTGGTTATATATTAACGAATAATCATGTGGTGGATGGCGCTACCGACATTATGGTGCGCCTAATCGACAGAAGAGAATTTGATGCAACGGTTGTTGGTGTTGATCCGCAAACAGACCTCGCTCTGCTTAAAATTGACGCTGAGAGCTTACCGTATTTAGAGTTAGCTAATTCTGACAATTTATTAGTCGGTGAATGGGTACTAGCTATCGGTTCCCCTTTTGGTTTAGATTATTCCGTTAGTGCGGGTATTGTGAGTGCTATAGGACGTAGTATCCCATCTGGCCAACAGCAAAACTACGTACCATTTATTCAAACCGACGTTGCCATTAATCCGGGTAATTCTGGTGGACCTTTATTTAATTTAGAAGGGCAAGTGGTGGGTATTAATTCACAAATTTATACCAATTCGGGTGGGTCAATAGGCCTATCTTTCGCTATCCCTGCCAATTTGGCGAAAAGTGTTGTAGCTCAACTAAAAGAAAGTGGTCGTGTTGACCGCGGTTGGCTGGGAGTGGTTATTCAGGATGTGGGTAAAGACTTGGCGCTGTCTTTTGGTCTTGATAAGCCTCAAGGAGCATTGATCGCGCAATTAGATAAGAAGGGCCCAGGTCAAGCGAGTGGCTTGAAGGTAAGTGATATCATACTATCATTTAACGGCAAAGATATTCAGCGCTCGTCGGATTTGCCTCATATCGTCGGGCCAATAAAGCCGGGTACAACGGTACCAGCACAAGTCATGCGAAAAGGTAAAAAGCTCACGCTTCAGATTACTGTCGGCTCTAGAAATATGCCGGTAACAACTCAAGAGCGTTCCTCGCAAGCAGAAAAATCGCGTATAGGTGCTGCCGTAGAAGATTTAACTGATGATGAAAGAGAGATCGTTGGTTTGGATGGGGTCGTTATTATTGACGTCCGCCCAGACAGCCCAGCCGCCAAAGCAGGCTTGCGTCAAGGAGATGTTATTGTGCAGTTAGGCTTTGAAGATGTGTCCTCGGTACAATCTTTTAACCAAATAGAAAACGATTTGCCGAGTAATAAGCCATTGCCGGTGCGTTTTATTCGACAGGGGACACCGCTATTTAGAAGTTTGTTGATTGACAAATAGCCCCAACCTTCACGATTTATTGATCACTGGGCGGTATAAAATACCCCCGATATTAATGGCTAGAGTGCATGTTTTCTATATCGCTCTAGCTATATCACATCCTTGCGCAATAGGGTAAAATCCGCGCCTTCTTACATACATATTTCATTCTATCTATCTTCTTAAACGGTGTATTCGTAGTGACCGACCTTAGCCATATTCGTAATTTTTCTATTATTGCCCATATCGACCACGGTAAATCCACATTGGCTGATCGTTTTATTCAAGAGTGTGGCGGTTTATCTGAAAGAGAAATGGCGGCTCAAGTTCTTGATTCTATGGATATTGAGCGAGAGCGTGGTATCACCATTAAGGCACAAAGTGTCACTCTAAACTATACCGCCAAAGATGGTAAAACTTATCAACTTAACTTTATTGATACACCCGGCCACGTAGATTTTTCTTATGAAGTATCTCGCTCGCTCGCTGCCTGTGAAGGCGCCTTATTGGTAGTAGATGCAGCTCAAGGGGTAGAAGCTCAATCGGTTGCGAACTGCTATACCGCGCTTGAACAGGGCTTAGAGGTGATCCCTGTACTCAATAAAATGGATTTACCGCAAGCAGACCCAGATAAAGTAGCACAAGAAATAGAAGAAATTATTGGGATTGAGGCTACCGATGCAGTGCAATGTAGTGCGAAATCAGGTCTTGGTATCTACGATGTGTTAGAAGACTTAGTAGAAAAAGTGCCTGCTCCAGTTGGTGATGTAGATGCGCCACTACAGGCATTAATCATTGATTCATGGTTTGACAATTATTTAGGTGTTGTTTCTTTGGTGCGAGTCAAGCAAGGCACGCTTAAAGTAAAAGATAAAATCATCACTAAATCTATTGGTAAAGCACATATTGTCGATAATGTAGGTATTTTCACTCCTAAACGTGTAGAGACCAAAGTACTTAGAGCCGGCGAAGTGGGCTTTATTGTGGCGGGTATTAAAGATATTCACGGTGCTCCAGTGGGAGATACCTTAACTCACTTTTCGAATAGCGATGAAGTAGAGGCCTTGTCGGGCTTTAAAAAAGTAAAACCGCAGGTGTATGCAGGTATGTTTCCTGTAAGCTCTGAAGATTACGAATCGTTTCGCGATGCCTTGTCTAAGTTAACACTTAACGATGCCTCGTTATTTTTCGAGCCAGAGAGCTCAGATGCGTTAGGCTTTGGTTTTCGTTGTGGTTTTTTAGGTATGTTACATATGGAGATCATACAAGAGCGTTTAGAGCGTGAGTATGATCTTGATTTAATCACCACTGCACCTACGGTTGTTTTTGAAGTGTTAAAAAATGATGGAGAGGTGATTAATGTGGCTAACCCATCAAAATTACCTGACCCTACTCTCATCGATGAAATGCGTGAACCTATCGTTGAAGCCAATATACTGGTACCAAATGACCATTTAGGTGCAGTTATTACCTTATGTGTGCAAAAACGCGGCGTACAAAAAGATATGCAATATATTGGTAACCAAGTGGCTGTGCGTTATGAATTACCGATGAACGAAGTTGTGATGGACTTCTTCGATCGTTTAAAATCAGTTAGTCGCGGATTTGCTTCCTTAGATTATAGTTTTGTGCGTTTTCAAGCCGCAGCGTTAACGCGTTTAGATATATTGATTAATGGCGAAAAAGTAGATGCCTTGGCCTTAATTATCCACCGGGAAGATGCCCAAGCAAAAGGCCGTAATCTAACCGAAAAAATGAAAGAGTTGATTCCTCGACAAATGTTTGATGTAGCGATTCAGGCAGTATTAGGTGGACAAGTGATTGCGCGGACTACCGTTAAAGCACTCCGTAAGAATGTGACGGCTAAATGTTACGGTGGTGATATTTCCCGTAAGAAAAAGCTACTGCAAAAGCAAAAAGCAGGTAAAAAACGCATGAAGCAAGTGGGCAATGTAGAAATTCCACAACAAGCATTTTTAGCTGTATTAAAAATGGATAATTAGTGCGAATAGCGCGCCTAATGCACGAATAAGTAGTTAACTATCTATCATTCATTATCAGTAATGATATAAATTACAATATTAAAATTTACAGTATTAAAAATAACGACAATAAAGGTTTTATATGGATTTCAATTTCCCATTAGTGTTAGCACTACTCGTTTTTATTAGTGGTTTTATTTGGTTGTTAGATATTTTAGTTCTCACTCCTCGGCGTCGTAGAACAGCAGAAGCTAGTGCTTCTGCTACTAGCTCTACCACTAGCTCAGAACCTTTATATGTAGAGTATTCTAAATCCTTTTTCCCTGTGTTATTTGCTGTATTTGTTCTGCGCTCATTTATTGTGGAACCTTTCCAAATACCGTCGCCGTCTATGGTGCCTACTTTAAAAGTGGGGGATTTTATTTTAGTGAATAAGTTTACCTATGGCATTCGCTTGCCTGTAATACGCACCAAAATTTTCGATATTAATCAGCCTGAGCGTGGTGATGTGATGGTGTTTTTTCCACCTCACGAAAAACGTTATTTTATTAAAAGAGTGGTAGGCATCCCGGGAGATACTATTGCTTATCGTAATAACGAATTATTTATTAATGGTGAAAAAGTGAAAGAAGAGCTACAAGCAAGATTGCCTGTAGCTCGACCTCAGTATGAACTGTATAACGAAAGCCTAGGTGAGGTAGAGCATCAAACTAGAAAGCTACTTAACCCATTACGTCATGGTCTCAACGCTACTTATGAAGTGCAAGAAGGCCATTATTTTATGATGGGTGACAACCGCAACAATAGTTCTGATAGTCGTGTATGGGGTACCGTTCCCGAAGAGAATATCGTTGGTAAAGCGTTCGCTATCTGGATGCATTGGGAAGGGTTTCTTAGTGGAACGCTACCTAGTTTCGCTAGTGTAGGCGCTATTGAATAGCCACTGCCTCTTTCTTTGTCTGGCTCTCATTGCTACTATGGCAAAATATAATAATAAATGATGAAATATAATCATCTTCCTATGTTGACGTTGATTATTAACCATTGCTAAGACACTTAAATTTAGAATATACCGTGACCTCCTGTGATAGCTAAACCAGATTTGAAGCAACTCCAAAAACGCATTGACTACCAGTTTTCCGATGAGTCTCTATTAGAGACTGCGTTAACACATCGAAGTTTTTCGTCAACGAATAATGAACGACTAGAGTTTTTAGGGGATTCGTTACTGGGCGTGACAATATCCCAACAGCTTTTTGAGCAATTTCCCGATGTTAAAGAAGGCATTTTGTCTCGACAGCGTTCTAGGCTAGTAAAAGGGGTGACGCTTGCTGCACTAGCAAGGGAGTTTTCACTGAGTGACTATTTGATTATGGGTTCTGGGGAATTAAAAAGTGGTGGCTTCCGACGTGACTCTATTTTGGCGGATACTGTCGAAGCCATTATCGGCGCGATATTTTTAGATAGCGATATCCAGCAATGTCAAAAAGTGATCCTGCAGTGGTTTCACGACCGCCTTCAAGGACTGTCTTCGCATGATCAGTTAAAAGACCCTAAAACACGATTGCAAGAGTTACTACAATCCAAAAAGAAGCCACTGCCTACTTATACCGTTGCTAATATCGAAGGGGCTTCTCACGAACAACGCTTTACTGTCGATTGTGGTATTGCCTTATTAGACACAGCGGTTACCGCTACTGCCGGAAGTCGACGTCAAGCTGAGCAACAAGCGGCTA
>AEVK01000027.1 GCA_000209515.2 gamma proteobacterium IMCC1989 | reverse complement strand
CGGCGATCATATGATCGCCGTTATTGGTTATTCTTGAAGGTGCTAGTCGTCTTTAGCTAGCACTCAGTCTTAAGCAATAGCCTTGGCTTGAGAAATAGCATTGCCAATATAGTTTGCCGGTGTCATGGCTCTAATATCGGCTTTAGCTGACTCAGGAATAGCTAAAGTTTCTACAAATTCAGCTAATATCTCTGGCGTAATAGTCACACCACGAGTTAATGCTTTTAGCTTTTCATATGGCTCATCAACACCGTAACGGCGCATAATCGTCTGAATAGGCTCTGCTAATACTTCCCAGCTGTTATCTAAGTCCGCTGCTATTTTAACTTCGTTGATTTGGAGTTTACCTAAACCTTTCTGTAGTGAAGCAAAAGCAATACCGCAGTAACCAAAACCGACACCCATATTACGTAAAACAGTGGAGTCTGTTAAATCGCGCTGCCAGCGAGAAACGGGTAGCTTCGCGGCTAAATGACCAAAAACCGCATTGGCAATACCGAGATTACCTTCCGCATTTTCAAAGTCAATTGGATTCACTTTATGTGGCATAGTCGAGGAGCCCACTTCGCCAGCGATAGTTTTTTGCTTAAAATAGCCTAGGGAAATATAGCCCCAAATATCACGGCTAAAATCGATCATAATAGTATTGCTACGAGCAATCGCATCAAATAATTCGGCGATATAATCGTGTGGCTCAATTTGAGTCGTGTAAGGGTTCCACTGAATTCCCAAGCTAGTGACGAAGCTTTCGGCGTTTCCTTGCCAATCAATATCGCTGTAAGCAGATAGGTGTGCGTTGTAATTACCTACAGCACCATTAATTTTACCCAATAATGGAATCGCATCTATTTGATCGGCTTGTCGGCGTAAGCGTGCGACTACATTGGCAATCTCTTTACCTACGGTGGTAGGCGAAGCCGTTTGTCCGTGTGTTCTTGAGAGCATAGGGACGGCGGCGAATTCCACTGACATAGTGGCCAAGGTATCAATAATTGTATTTAGTTGGGCTGCTAAGACTTCTCGGCCTGCGTTAAGCATGAGGGCGTGAGAAAGATTATTAATATCTTCTGATGTGCATGCAAAATGTACGAATTCTTTGACTGCATCTAATTCTGCATTGTCGGCAAACGATTCTTTAATAAAGTATTCCACGGCTTTTACATCGTGATTAGTGACACTCTCGATGTCTTTTACTCGCTGGGCATCAGCGACAGAGAAATTTTTCACAATGGCGTCCAAATACCCATTGGCTTCATCACTAAGCGCGGGCACTTCTTTAATTTGTGGGTGAGCAGCTAACTGCTGTAACCAACGAACTTCAACTTCAACACGATATCGAATAAGTCCATATTCACTGAATATAGAACGATAATCGATGGTTTTGCTGCCGTAACGGCCATCAATTGGGGATACAGCCGTGAGAGACGATAAATCCATAGATATATACCTAAGTAAAAATGCAAGAAAAAATAGGATGCTAGAAAAGGTCGCCATAATACCCGAAAACGGTCGTTGTGGCTAAATGCTTTGTTGTGTTGACGGAGATGTGCCGAGAACACGCTTGGGCTAGTGCCAGAACCCCACTAGATCCGAGGCAAAAAAGAGTAAATTAAGGGTGAGTAAGAGAAAGTAAAGTATCAAATACAGCATGTTATTAAATATCTCATCTACGCTGATCCCACTGGCAGCTCGCTATACTTCAACTATGCTAAATAATAAGCCCAATATTGTCAGATTACGTTATTCGTGTGCGTGGTTTTATCCGCAATACATTCAGGCTTAGTGAATAGTGTTGGTTTTGTAGTTTTGTAGTTTTGACGTTTTCTTTTTTATTTTTATATATCAATGGTTTGGAGTTCCTTTATGGACATGAGTTTGATTGTTACCAGTGAAAAAACAGCATTTTTAGCGCAGTTATCCCAAGCCGTAAGTGCTAAATGTAACGCGAAAATGGCGAACAAACTTATTCCTTTTGCTGAAGTCTTTTTTGATCACTACCCATTGGACGAGCTGTCGGGTCACGATATTAACGATGTGATTGGTATGCTGAAAGACGCTTATGAAGCTATTGTTCTGTACAAGCAAAAAAGAGCAAAAGTAAGAGTTTTTAACCCTCAAATAGAGGGGGACGGGTGGGCGTGTAATAACACTATTATTACGGTGCATTATAATAGCGTCCCTTTTTTGATCGATTCAGTCAGAATGGCGTTGACCAACAAAGGTTTGCTCATTAGAAAAATCAATAACCTTATTCTGTCCACAAAGCGGGATAAGGATGGAGAGCTGGTTAGTTTTTCTTTGCCTGATGATGAAATAAGTACCGTTGATAATACGAAAGAATTATTGATTTATATCGAAATTGATCGTCATAGTAAAACACAAGATTTACAAGCAATAGCCACCACTATTCGAAAAACAATTGCTGATGTCAATGTTGTCAATAATGACTATTCAAATGTTATCGAATCTCTACAGATTCTTCGTGACACGATATCCTTTTCTAAAAGTCACCATACACGTGAAGAAATTTATGAAGCGAATCAGTTTGTTGCATGGTTAATGGCGAATAATTTCACTTTTCTAGGATATGCATTTTATGAGTTTACCGGTATGCAGTCAGTTGAGTCTCAATCTACCGGGCAGTTAGCGCGCGCAGAGCTGCAAAAATCTTATGGTCTACTCAGTAAAGAAGATGAAATCAATAATTACTTTCCTATTAATCACGATAAATTACGTGACCCCGATGGGCCACTATTAACCTTTACAAAGTCACCAATACGTTCAAATATTCATCGCCGTGCATATCCTGATCATATTGGAATACAAGCTTATGATGCTGATGGTAATTTTATTGGCGTGCATCATGTGGTTGGTTTATATACTTCACAGGTTTATCGAGCAAAAGTGAAAGATATTCCTTTTATTCGCCAAAAAGTCGATGCTATTTATACCAATGCGGGCTTATCGGATCGTAGTTATACCGGTAAAGTACTGCGACAAATATTAGAAACTTTTCCGCGTGATGAGCTTTTCCAAAGCACTAGCGAAGAGTTAGAGAGAATCTTGCTCGGTGTGGTGCAGTTAAATGAAAGGCATATCGTCAAGTTGTTTATGCGGCAGTCTAGCGATGATCGCTTTGTGGCTGCAATGGTCTATATTCCTAGAGATCAATTTTCTAGTCAATTACGTGAAAAAATAATTGCTTATATGGGCGATGCTGTAGGGGCGGATACTCACGAGTTCTATACTTACTATTCTGAATCACTATTGTCTAGAACCTACATTATTTTCCGATTAGACGAATCAAAGGAAAAATTGTGGGAAGAAAAAATAATAGAAGAACAGGTTCAATACCTTTCTAAGTCTTGGTCAGAGTCTCTTGCACGAAAAATAAAGCTTCAACACAATGAAATAGAAAGCGGTAAGTTAGTAAAACAATATGGCGAGAGTTTTTCTAACGCTTATCAAGAAAATTTCTCAACGGATGTAGCATTAAATGATATCAGTGTCGTTGACTCTTTAAATGAAGATAACCGTATAGCATTGTTGTTCTCTCAGCCGAATAAACAAGATAATAAAGTCGTTCATTTTAAAGTATTTAGTTATGGTGAGGCGCTTCCTCTATCGGATGTGATCCCTGTGCTCGAAAGAATGAACCTAAAAGTAATTGGCGAGCATCCTTATAAAATAAAGAAAGAAGAAAGTACTGTATGGCTACATGATTTTCTGCTGCATACACGATTAACAAATGATATAGATTTATCTGAAATACGCGACTTATTCGAGTCAGCATTTATCAATATTTGGCGAAGAAAGGTAGATAATGATTTCTTTAATGGTCTCGTATTATCCGCTCAAATTGGTTGGCGAGATGTGAGTGTCTTGCGGTCATATGCTGCTTATATGAAGCAAATCGCGTTTCCTTTTAGTAAGCGAGCCATCACCAAAAGTTTGATGACATACCCTAAAATAGCCCAAAAGTTAGTGGCATTGTTTTACTTACGTTTTCAACCGGTCAATGACTCTCAGGCAGAAGCTAAGCAATATTATGAGGAAAAGCGACAGTTGAATGAGGATTTAGAAGCGGTTAGCAATTTAAATGATGACCGAATCTTACGCCAATACCTAACCTTAATTGAAGCAACTGTAAGAACTAATTACTTTCAGCATAATGATGGCAAACACAAGTCTTATATTTCTTTTAAATTAAATCCGCAGAATATTCCCGATGTACCTGAGCCGCGCCCATTATACGAAATTTTTGTTTACTCTAATCGTGTAGAAGGCGTACACCTACGGGGTGGTAAAGTAGCAAGAGGGGGCTTGCGTTGGTCTGATAGAGTAGAGGATTTCCGAACAGAAGTACTTGGATTAGTTAAAGCGCAAAATGTTAAAAATGCCGTTATTGTACCTAATGGAGCAAAAGGTGGTTTTATTGCGAAAAAAGCGAACATGTCAAAAGGGAGAGACGCCTTTCTCAAAGAAGGGATTAAAAGTTATAAAACATTTATCCGTGGATTATTAGATGTCACAGACAACTTAGTTAAGGGAAAAGTGGTCGGCCCGGAGAATGTCGTTCGCCGGGATGAAGATGACCCTTATTTAGTCGTCGCAGCAGATAAAGGCACGGCGACTTTTTCTGATATTGCTAACGAAATTGCGATTAAATATGGCCATTGGTTAGGTGATGCTTTTGCCTCTGGTGGTAGTGCAGGATACGATCATAAAGCGATGGGCATTACCGCTAAAGGTGCATGGGTTTCTGTGCAGCGGCACTTTAAAGAAAAGGGCATCAATGTTCAGGAGAAAGATTTCACGGTCATTGGAATTGGCGATATGGCCGGTGATGTTTTTGGTAATGGTATGTTGATGTCAAAACATATTTTCTTAACTGCGGCTTTTAATCATTTACATATATTTATCGATCCTAGCCCTAAAGCATCTACCAGCTATACGGAACGCGAACGTTTGTTTAATACTCCCGGAACAAACTGGGCAGACTATAACCAAAAACTATTATCTGCGGGCGGAGGTATTTTTTCTCGAGAAGCGAAGTCTATTAAGATTAGTCCTGAGATGAAAAAATGCTTTGCTATATCTGCGGATAAATTAACGCCAACTGATCTCATTCATGCCTTATTAAAAGCACCTGTTGATCTTATTTGGAACGGCGGCATTGGCACTTATGTTAAATCAGAGAAAGAAAATCATAGTGATATTGGTGACAAAGCGAACGATAGTTTGCGTGTGAATGGTTCACAACTGCGCTGTAAAGTATTCGGGGAAGGAGGAAACTTAGGCCTGAGTCAATTAGGGCGCATTGAATACTGTTTAAACGATGGTGCCTGTAATACCGACTTTATTGATAATGCAGCCGGTGTTGATTGTTCCGACCACGAAGTGAATATTAAAATACTGCTCAGTAATGTGATGGCTAATGGTGGTTTATCTAATGCGCAGCGAAACCGTTTATTAGTTAGTATGACTGACACCGTATCAGAGATGGTATTAACGAATAACTATTATCAAACACAATCTATTAGTATTGCTCAACGAGAGTCCGCATCGCGTCTTGAAGAATATCGCCGTTTAATTAATACACTAGAAGGTAGTGGGCGACTTAATAGAGAGTTAGAGTTTATTCCTTCTGATCAAGAATTACTGGATCGCAGAGCAGAGAATAAAACTTTAACCAGACCGGAGTTAGCACTACTCAACTGTTATGTAAAAGTAGAGTTAAAAGAGCTATTAGCTGTTGA
This sequence comes from gamma proteobacterium IMCC1989, assembly GCA_000209515.2. Classification (GTDB taxonomy): domain Bacteria; phylum Pseudomonadota; class Gammaproteobacteria; order Pseudomonadales; family Cellvibrionaceae; genus Endobugula. The sequence goes on along the minus strand of AEVK01000027.1, from coordinate 44,071 downwards.
TGAAATTGCAGACAATACTTATTTGGCATCATGGGTAGAAAAAGCATTCCCCCAAAAACTATTAAAGAAGTATAAGCACGGTATACATAACCATAACTTACGCAAAGAAATTATTGCGACTCAGTTAGCTAACGACATGGTTGATAATATGGGGATTACTTTTTGTAACCGTATGATGGAATCAACCGGTGAAGGTGCGCCAGCTATCGCAATCGCCTATGTTGCTGCTCGGGATGTTTTTTGTTTCGACACTTTTCAAGAGAAAGTTAAAGCGTTGGATTATCTTGTTCCCGCCGAAGATCAAATGCAATTATTATCCTCTATGATGAGGCGTGTGCGTAGAGGTACTCGATGGTTTTTATGTAATCGTCACCATCGCGAAGAATTACAAAAAACAGTCGATGTATTTCGTGCTTGTGTAACTCAAGTCATTCAAGAAACACCGAATGTATTAAGCGATGTTGAGTTGGTGTCATGGAATCAGCGTTACGAAAAATTTACAGCACTTGGCTTAGATAGTGAGCTATCTAATATGATGGCGATGCCAAATCATTTGTTCTCTGGTTTAGGTATCACAGAAGCGGTATTAAAGAGTAAGCAAGCAGTACCAGATGTGGTTGATATGCATCATCTTTTAGGTGATAAATTAGGCTTTTATTGGTTTGCTCATGCTGTTACCGATGTGAAGGTCGAAAATTATTGGCAGTCAATGGCAAGAGAGTCATTTATTAATGATATAGATAAAGTCTTACGCATAATGACCGTAGAACTACTTCGACTAGGAGGAAAGCGCTTTCAGCACGAAGAAACATTACAGCTGTGGATGCAAGAAAATCCGGTATTACTCACTCGCTGGAGAGATATTGCGCATGAGTTGCAAACGAACAATCATACCGACTTTGCTGTGTTTTCTGTTGCTATGCGAGAACTGAGTGAATTAGCAGAAGTATGTCGCCAATGTACTAAACTCAATATAGAAATGTGATTAATCGACAACACATGAGTCAATTATTAAGAAGGTGTTTATGACAACGACATCAACAGAAAAGTACGTGAATATTGCGGTTAATATTTCGGCAGAAGAATATTTACGTGTATACCAAGGGACGGCAAAAAAAGTATCTACTATTGATAGTGAGGGAAAACGGATTAGTTTTCCCGCTAACATTCTTCAATCCTATGTGTCACATGATGGAATAGTGGGAGCCTTTACCATCGTCATAGATGAAAATAATCGCTTTAAAAAAATTGTCAAAGTGGGATAGTAGATAATTCAATATGAATGCTCAGTTTTTTCATATTCTATGAGCTAGAGGTTGTTAGTATCTAAGGAGCTTCTGCAACAAAGACTCCTCTTAATGGCGCCGGATGACCCTCAACGGTCTTAGAACTATCGTTGGGGTCTAAAAAGTCAGATAAAGAATGAAACTTCATCCACTCGGTCGCACGTTGCTCTTCCACGGTGGTCTTAGCGATATCCACTAAGCGAGGGTTACGGAAGCCGCATTTGCGTAACCAGCTAATCAATGTGTCTGCGCTAGGTAAAAACCATACATTATTCATCATTGCGTAGCGGCCTTCGGGCACTAGAGCGTCCCCGAGTTTACCGTCTATCAGTAAGGTTTCTAAGACTAATTGTCCACCTGACGAAAGAGTCGCTTTTAACTCACGCAAGTGGTCCATCGGTGATCGACGGTGATATAAAACGCCCATGGAAAATGTTGTATCAAAACTCTGTAAATCATTAGGTAACGCTTCTATACCGATAGGCAGCACATCCACGTTGATGTCCCCTAAAAAGTGCTTCATCATGTAAAATTGCACGATAAAGCGCGGCGAAGGGTCAATACCAATGACTCTTCGAGCGCCAGCGCCATAGCTACGTAAACAGTGGTAACCGTTACCACAGCCTACATCTAATACTGTTCTGCCCTCTAAGGGAGCTAAGTGTGGGATAACGCGATCCCACTTCCAGTCAGAGCGCCATTCAGTATCAATATGAATACCATGAATAGACATTGGGCCTTTACGCCATGGTATTAGTTGTTGCAGCTGTTGCTTAATGTTTTCCCGCGTTTCTGCATCACAATCTTCTGCCTGACCAATAGCGACTTCGTGGGCGAGTTTATGCATACTGGTAGTAGTATTGGGTAATGCCTCTAGTGCATCTTTCCACTGTTTAAGATCACCATAACGTTTTTCGCATAAGCCCGCTTGGATATCCTTTGGTAACCGGTTAGCCCACTCGGCCAATGGTTGCTTTTTTGATTGGTGAGATGTGTCGGATAAATAGCGCAATAATGATTGGTAATAATTAAGCATAAAATTTATTTGATCGCGATAAATGAGCAAAAAGTAAAGCACTGAAACCAAAGGTCGGCGCTAGAAAATCCGCATTGCTGCAAGCGTTGCTGGTGGGTTTGAATACTATCTGAGCGTAATACATTTTCCAGTGCAGTACGCTTTTGTGCAATTTCTAAATCACTATACCCATTAACGCGTTTAAAATTATGATAAAGCTCGGTCATTAGCGCTTGGTGAGATGTGTTATCAAAGTGTACTTTTTCTGACAAAATCAATATGCCACCGGGCAACAGCCCGTCATAAATAGTTTGTAAAATAGTTTGGCGATCATTGGGGTCAATAAATTGTAATGTGAAATTGAGCACGACAATAGAAGCTTTTTTAATTTCAAGTTGCTGAATATCGCCACAAGAAATCTCGACCGGTATTGTCGATGCATCTAACGCTATCGCTTCTTCACAGCGCTTTATCATCGCAGACGAGTTATCAATACTACGAATACGACAGTTTTTCGCTTGTATACCATTTCGCATGGCTAGTGTAGCCGCTCCCAGCGAACAGCCTAGGTCATAACAAGTGCTATTGTCCTGTGCATACCGTTCAGATATATCACCAATCATACTTAATATGGCGCTGTAGCCGGGGACTGAGCGGCTGATCATATCGGGGAAAACCGCCGCAACGGTTTCGTCAAAACAAAAAGGGGAGACTTGCCCTACAGGTTCAGCAAAAATACGGTCTGCTTGTTTATCATCGGTGTTATTCATGTGTGCCATCAAATGTAAGAAAAGGAGCTAAAGAGTGCAAAAAGGGCAAATGCTTATGGTTATTGAGCTAGTCATCAGTCGACGACAGGTCAGTAAGGCGCTGATTACCATACAACTATTTAGAGATGTTTAGATCGCTTATTTTAGCATTGTAAACTGACAGAGACACACAAGAAAACCCTACATATACCCAAAACTCACTGATAATTACCCCTAAAATCAGCATAGCTCGCAGAATAAGCTATTCTCTATAGAGATATGTAAATAAGTGATAGCGATCTATGGAATCTACAGAATATGCGGGGTTACGGGTATTAATCATTGATGATTTTCCCAATTTTCGTACAGCGTTAGCTAAAAACATGCACACATTAGGCTTTCGCCATATTAATAGTGTCTCTAGTGGCAGTGAGGCGCTGAGTATTTGTCGTAAAAATCATTATGACATTATATTCTCGGATTATAATTTAGGTAATGGCAAAAATGGTCAGCAATTATTAGAGGAAATACGTTATTTAAAATTATGTAAATTATCAGATCTATTTGTATTGATTTCTGCTGATACGAGTCGCGATGTAGTGATGGCTAGCTATGATTGTGAACCGAACGATTATTTAACCAAGCCCATCACTGGTAAAACCTTAGAGCAGCGCATCAGACGCTTACTCGCAAAAAGACAAGAGCTATCTCCTGTTTATACCGCTATTGATGATGCAAATTTGGATAAAGCGATTAGGTTACTAGAAGAGTTGTTGAATGCTAATTCTCGTTATAGCGTTGACTGTCAAAAACTATTAGGTGACCTTTACTTACAGCAAAATAAATATGAACTTGCTGAAGATCTTTATAAAACCGTATTGTCTAGTAGAGAACTTGATTGGGCGAAGGTAGGTTTAGCCAATGTTGAATTAGCTTATGGGCAATACGGTATAGCGGCAAGCTCTTTGGACGTGATTATTGATGATCACCCATCCTATCTTAAGGCTTACGATAGTTTATCAGATGCATGTGTTTCTCTAGGAGATAACGATAGATTACAAAAAGTGTTAGAAAAAGCAGCACTAGCTTCCCCTATGTCGATAGGCCGGCAGAAAACCTTAGCTGATATTTGTCTTGTTAACGGTGATGTTGCGTCGGCTATAAAAGCCTATAAAAAAACCATTAAATATGGCGCGAATTCACATTATGATAATGTTGATAACCATCTTAATTTAGCTCGCGCTATTACGAAAATATATGATGAAGATGTTGATTCTGCTTCTGGAGCAACGTTAGATGCCATTCATTTACTCAATAATATAGATAGTAAGTACGAAGTGAGTGACGCACAAAAAATCCAAGCGACTTTGTTGAATAGCCAGATCAATGCACTTAACGGGAATAAAAAAGTATCTAATGATTTGTTTAATCAAGCTCAAAAGTTAATGAGTCAAGCAGAAGAACGAGATGTAGAAGTAGAGGTTGAGCATGTTAATGCATTGATAGCGAGTGGAAAAAATAGTGAATCAAAAGATGTTATCGATGAAATGCTAATATATTATAAAAATAATCAACCTGCCTTAGAGAAAATTGATTTTTTATTAGAGGAGCCGGTAAGTATAAAAGGCAAAAAAACAATTGGTACAATTAACAAAAAAGGTATCGATTATTACAAAAGTAAAGACTTTGAAAAGTCTATAGAGTATTTTCACAAAGCGCAGAAAAAATATCCGCGTTATATTGGTTTAAAACTCAATTTTGTACAGGCGCTCATCAGTAGTATTAAAGATGATGGTTATAATAAAGATTATATAGAGAAAACGCGATCTACTTTTAAAGTGATTGAACGCTACGTATCGCCAAAAAACGATAAGTACCCAAGATATAAACAGTTGAATAGTATGTTTCATCAAGCGGCACAGCAAGCAGAATATCAAGAACGTACGAGAATCAACAAGGAAAAACAACATGACTGATAAAAAAATTAACGCTACTGAACGTGAAGTAGATAGCGATCTTGATTTTTCTTTTGTACTGGCGTCTAGTGTACACGATATGAAAAACTCTTTAGGGATGCTATTGGGTTCTCTTGAGGAAATTATTGAGGAATCAACTGCTGAGAGTGATGCACAAAAACATCGTTTCTCTATATTGCAATACGAGGCGACACGTATTAATACCGAATTAGTACAGCTGTTGTCGCTTTATCGATTTCAGCATCAGTCGGATGTGATAAAGATTGATGAGAATTACATTGATGAAACGATAGAAGACCAGGTGGCGAGAAATGACGTATTGTTTAAAACGCAGAACATTACCCTAGATGTTGCGTGTGACCCAGATGTAGTGTGGTATTACGATAATGATTTAGTGGGTAGTGTTGTTCATAACGTACTTGTTAACGGCACACGTTATGCGAAAAATAAAATGCAATTAACGGCAGTGATAGATAATGATTATCTTGTAATAGAAGTGGCCGATGATGGAGATGGTTTTCCTAAGAATATGATTGATGCCGCCTCTTTAGATAGCGATGCGCATAAAGACGGTAATAGTACTCAGTTAGGTTTATTTTTCGCGGCAAAAATAGCGGAGCTACATCAGCAAAAAGAAAAGAAAGGTTACATTGAATTGTCTAACGGCGGAGCGCTGGGTGGCGGTGTTTTTAGGATTTATATTCCTTGACGTAGTCTTCAAAACCAAATGTTGTTGACTAGGGATTTGTAGTAAGGCATTTATATTGTACATATAAATGCCTATTTTTTATCTTCCTACACGTATATAAGTTCCATTCCTAGTTTCTCAGCTTCTTCCACTCCGTGTTTACCTGTCACAACGGCAATGTTTGCTTTATCAGCTATTAGGTAAGCGTTAGCGACTCGATATAAATCGTCGGCGCTGACATTAATAATACGCTGACGGAAAAGGCTGCGCTTCTCGTCGTCTCTACCTACGTGCTGAGCATGGAAGGCTTGTTTGGCTTCGCCAGCAGGGGAGCCTGGTTTATCTAACGAGCCTATTACTCCCAATATGGATTCTTCTATTTGCTGATCAGTAATATTTTTTTCGAGTAGCCATGCTATTGCAGCGTCGAAGTCATTCAGCGTTTCTGAAAAACGAGGGTCACGATAAGAGTAAAAACGAAAGCTAGCACTGTTGTTGTCTTGGCTTGCACCACCACCATAAGCGCCGCCTTGTTCACGAATAGTGCGGTGCAAGAAACCGTTGCGTAATACGCCGCCCAATACACATAATACTGGTGCGTCAGGGTGATTCATCGTAACCGTAGGGTAGGCTTTAGCGCAAAAGTGTACTTGCGATTGAGTAATCCATGCTTGATGAATTTTTTGCTGAGACGCGGGTGCTAATGAAAACGGGTGTGATGATTTTGATTCAGCCAATAAGGGTGATAAATGCTGTGTTAAAAAGGCAATTTGTGAGTCAATAGATTGCTCTTCGCCAACGAGTAAGCAATGCTTTTCACTATTGAGTAATTTTTCGTGAATGCTTTGCAGGGTTTGAATGAACTGTGGCGCATGATCTTTTTGTAGCGCCTTATGTCGTTGCTTAATTTCTTGCACGCTGTTCAGTCCCATCACTTGCTGAACGGCTGCGGCGACGGGATTAAAGCTGGCTGAGGCGGCCTGCATTGCATAACTATGCCCATTGCCTGTAATGCTTTGTTCTCTACCGGCTTTTGCCTGTGCGACCAAATCTTTTATGCGTTCTTCATTAGCAAAGTTGACTTGCTGTAAGGTGTCTAGCATTAGCTGAGTCATGGCCTTTTGATTTGCACTCAATGCCTTAGATGACAGAGTAACATAGGCGTGGTGTTGCTCATTATTATCAGTGTGGTTACGCAATGTGTAATACGCGCTGATACTACCGACAACCTGTGATTGGCGTTGTTGCACACTCAAGTAATCTTGATCGCCTAACCCCATTTCGGTAAGACATAAAGTGTAATAGGGGAGCGCGATCCATTCTTCTTCTGTTAGTTCAGGTAAGGGAATGATAATTTGCTGATAAGACAGGCCATTTGTACCTGCCTTGTAGTGGGTAATACTGTGAGCCGTATTATTTACATAGTGTGTATGACCGGCAGGGAATAAGCTGGCATCTGGAATGTCGTCAAGTGTCACCTTGGGTAAAATATCGATGTTTTCTTCTTGTTGCTGTCGCTCTTCCAATGCCAGTGCTTGATCAATAATGGCTTGTTTATCTATTTCCGATAAGGCTGCTTTTTTCGCCTCTAACTCTGCAGTTTCAGCTGCTTGATCTCTAGTTTGCAGGGTATCATCTGGTTGTAAAGTAAGCGTGATACGGTGTGTGTTATCAATAAATAATTCTTTAATTAAGTTAGGTAAGTAATTTCTGTCTTGGATATCGTTACGCAAGGATTGTAAGGCGCTTTCCAAATCCATAAAATCCAGAATATCACCTCGATGTGTTGCGGGAGATAGCGCGCCCATAATTAACTGCAAGCCATAAGGGTAACCGTCACCACCAATCTCACGCTGCTGTAATTCTAATTGATGCAGTGATGCTTCGATATGTTCTTGCGGCATACCGTTTTCGGCGACTTCAGCAAGCAGTGACATAACCGATGCTTCAATTGCGTCGGTATCTTTGCTATTACAACCTTGCAAGCCGCATACAAATAACATTTCGTATTGCGAGTCATCACTACCGCATAATGGTGATGGGGATGTGCCATACGAAGAGGTTTCTAATAGGTGCTGCAGTGGTGATGCACTATTATCGTAGAGTAAGCTGGATAATAAATGGACTTCTAAATTACGTTTTAAATCGATACTCTTATCTAACAACCAAGCCATTACAATATGTGATTGTTTGTCTGGGTCATCACCTTCTGCAGGGGTATATGCGTAATTTTCCGTGACTTTTATGGGGGCATGGAAGCGTTTTTCTGCAGGGACTTGAATTTTTTCGTCTAGTTTTTCAAAGCGAGTTAAGGCTAAGCTTTCAAACTTTTCTTGATGCTCCACTGCACTAATATCACCAAAAGTCATAAAGATAGCATTGCTGGGGTGGTAGTGTGTTTGATAAAAAGCTTTTAAGTCGTCATAGCTGAGTTTTGGAATCTCTTTAGGTTCACCGCCGCTGTTGTGATGGTATGTTGTTGTAGGGAAAAGATGTTTACTGAGTGTTTGCCACAGTTGCGATGTGACCGAACTCATTGCGCCTTTCATCTCGTTAAACACCACACCCTTATAAACCAACGGTGTTTCGCTATTGTCGGCTTCTGCAAATTCTACGCGGTGGCCTTCTTGAGCAAAATCAAGAGGGTCAAGGCGGGAGAAAAATACTGCATCTAGATACACGCCGAGTAAGTTATCGAAGTCTTTACGGTTTTGGCTGGCGAAAGGGTAGGCGGTCCAATCAGAGCTGGTCATCGCATTCATAAATGTATTAAGAGAGCGGCGAATCATCATAAAGAAGGGGTCGCGTACAGGGTACTTTTCACTTCCGCACAGTGCGGTATGTTCCAAAATATGGGCAACACCACAAGAATCTTCGGGTACTGTTCTTAGCGCCACTAAAAATACGTTTTCGCTGTTGTCGGCACTAATATGAATATGTTGAGCATCGGTTGCACGGTGTCGATATTCAGTAATGGTAATATCTAAGGAATCGATAGTTTTACTACGAAGCATTTCAAAACTAGGGTATGCAGTATGCGGCATCGGTTACTCTCTTGTGGGGTGACAGTTAGGAAGCTACTGTTGTAAAACCATTATTGTAAAACCACTGTTGTTAAACCGTTTTTCAACGATGTTGCGGTATAAAGTGCTTCTAACGAGATTAATTATTTGCGTTGCTGCTAGTGTAGCGGTTATCACTCATTTTTTCAGTCATAATTCAGCCAATAGTAAGTAAAATCGCTTTGTTAATACAGGCAAAATGTTACTATTCTCGTCATATTATGATGAATAACACTTTAACTTGGTGAGAGAGATATGTCTGATTACTCAATGATTAACCTGCTAGCTTTTACGTGGTTTTGTATTGTTTGGGTGGGTTACGCGTCTTTTGCCAAGCATCAGGCCAGAAAAGGAGTGAACCTGTCGTCAGCGCTAAACCGTCAGCGTCTAAATTGGATGGAGCAAGTGATAGGTCGTGAGCATCGCATTATGGATGCCGCATTGATTGCGAATTTAGAGCGTAATACGTCATTTTTAGCTTCCACGAGTATTCTGGTGTTAGCAGGTCTGTTGACCGCATTGGGTATTGTGGGAAGTATTGATAGCGTACTGCAGTCATTTCCGTTTTATGAAGTGAAAGAGAACTCCACTTTTTGGGTGCAAGTTAAAATATTAATGTTGGTGGTGATTTATGTCTATGCCTTTTTCGCGCTGACATGGTCTATGCGGCAGTACGGTTTTGCATCCGTGATGATTGGCTCTGCACCTAGCCCAGAAGAGGCACAGCTCCAGCCAATATTAAAAGAAAAGTATATTTATGCTAGTGCTAAAGTTATCGATATGGCCGGTCACGCTTATAATTATGGTTTGCGTGCGTATTATTTTTCTTTAGCTATATTACCGTGGTTTGTGTCTCCTTGGCTGTTTATAGCATCGAGTACCTTAGTTGTTATTGTGTTGTATATGCGTGAATTCCACTCTCGCCCTTATCATGTTATCCATGACTATATTAACTACATAGATTCTTGTGAGAGTAAAAAAGATTCACCTGATGAAACTAATCAATAGCTTGTTGTTTTTTTTCATGATTCGACAAGGCATCCTTCGAAGTGCTTTTCAAAAGGTGCTCTTTAATAAGGGGCTCTCCAAAAAGCGCTCGTCTAAAGGTGTTTTTTTAACGGAAAAGGCCCATAGGATTGCATAATTAATTGTAGCTTTTGTGATCGTGATAACTGTTTGATTTGATATTCACGTTTGCTAGCCGTGCTACGATTATGATTAGGTTCTTGGTAGCATAGGGCTATGGGATATCTGCCGCGAAAAAATTTTGCTCCTTGTTTTCCTGAGTGCTTTTTCCAGCGAGCCGTCATGTTGTTGGTGATGCCCGTGTATAACTGTTGGTCATTTCGCATAAGGATGTACACACACCACGAATTATCTTGATGTGCCTGATTTTTTTCTACATCTCGATTGCTGCCCGTAATTTCTTTATTCACAGTCAAATATAATAAGCGTTATGCTTTTTTTGCTGCTTCGATTAACACTTCTTTTGCCTGATTAATTTGCGCGGCTAAAAAATCGCTACCTCCACGATCGGGATGATTTTTTTGCATGAGTTCTCGATGGCGCTGAGTCACTTTTTCTTCTGATGGTAAATCATCAAAACCAAAAATTTGTAGTGCCTGCTCAAGATTCATTGCGCTGAATGAGTTGCTTGGGCTTTTGGGTGTAGCTTCAGCTGCTGATTTCTTACCCTTGAAAAAAGGTAGGGCTCTCAGTAATAACGGAAAAAACCGCTGTATGATCGGTAATGTTGCAGCAATGGCACCGGCAACCCAATGTAACCTACTGCTGAATACCAATAAAACCGCCAGCCCAAGTAGAGCATATAATCCATAGCGTAATCGCAAACTAGGGCGTACGTCTTCTGGTTGCCGACTAATATGCCGGATGCCTAGCACGACTAAAACAATAAAAAGAATAATGAGAAGTTGATACATAATATGTGATTTTTTGTTAGAGAATAAAAGTGAATAGTGTTGGTTAAATGATATTGTTCATAATCGCGTATAAAAAGCTTAACTGAATTGTAAAATAACCCGTAAAGAAGACAAGTGTTTTTGTTCGCGTGATAAGTTATGGTACGTTAATGGGTGATCATCTAACCAGCCATCAGGAAAGCGTAGTGTGATATGCAGCTCATTAACGGCGGTAGGGGTGTCATGATTCCTCGTATCACTTTCATTTTCTAATAACGTTTTGACAAACGCAAAGGCAATATGCGGTAGCTCAATATTATCTTCGCGACGCTGATTCAATAAAATGGCCAAACGTAAACAGACTAGTGAAGGGTGTAATGCTTGCTGATGATCTGAAGAAATTAATGCTTTCTTATCCGCACTGATTTTACGTCTATGCGCTCCTACAAGTAGCGCTAATAGCTCTTGTTCGAATCGGCTAAACCCGGCCATATCACTTTCTTTTAATAAGTAATAGCTATGATGGTGATGACCAGAATGCGAAATAGTTAAACCAATTTCATGCAGTTGCGCAGCCCAATGTAATATTTTTTTGACATTAACCCCGTTAACGATAGGTTCGGGTAATTGAGTGACAAAATGTGAAAGAGCAATGTTAGCCCGTGTTGCCTGCTCTTTGTCGACGTGATATTGCTCCATCATTTTATCAATCGTTTGATCACGTATATCAATATCACGATGTTTGTGTTGTTCGCTAGAGAGGTGTTTTTCACTAGACAGGCGGCCTAAGGTATCAAATATGAGGCCTTCTTTTAATGCTGAATGTACTACATGAATTTCATCCAATTCTAGCTGATCAACGATGGCAGATAAAATCACGATACCTGCGGGTAATGTGTTTCGTCTCTCAGCGGATAAACCGCTGGTGTCCAAGAGTTTACCTTCGGTGTGTAGTTGGTTCAGTAATACACTTAAGCCTTCTTTGGTAATAACACCATTCACTACGTCGTCTTGCATCAATTGTGCAATGGCTTTCATTGTGCCGGAGCTACCTACGGCGATGTCCCAGCCTAGGCGTTGATAAGGTTGGCAAATAGCTTCTAGCTCAATGCTTGTTGCATAGTAGGTCTTCCAAATCATTTCGGCAGTGATGGTCTCTGGCGGTATGCTCTTTTCATCGTTAAAAAACTCATCGCTATAAGTCACGCAACCTATAGGTAAGCTCTCTAATAAATGTGGTTGCTGCTGCTCACCAATAATAAATTCGGTGCTGCCGCCGCCGATATCAATCACTAAGCTGCGGCCTTTATCAGCACTAATGTCATGAGATACACCTAAATATACCAAGCGTGCTTCTTCATAACCCGAGACGATATCAATGCTGTGCCCTAGCGCGGCTTCGGCTTGCTTTAAAAAACTGTGGGCATTGCTAGCACTGCGTAATGCTTTGGTGCCAGCAATACGAATTTGCTCTGCTGGGATATCTTGGATACGTTCTTGAAAACAGCGTAGGCAGTGTAGTGCGCGGTCTTGAGCAGCTTGAGAGAGTTGGTTGGTGATGTTTAGGCCTTTAGCAATTTGCACCATTTCTTTAACGCTATCAATTTTTTCAATCACGCCGTCATTAATTTTTACGACTAATAAATGGAAGCTGTTTGAGCCTAAATCAATAGCAGCAAAGTATGGGTTAGCTTCATCGCTTACGGCTGTTTCGGTAAGTGTCATCAGATGTCATCACTGTTCGTGGTAGCTTGTATTAACTTGCTACATGGTAATTTAAGATGCTTAGACCAGTATAGCCTTTATACGTCGTAAACTCATAATGATGGTATAGATGTCGGTGTATATGCGAGTATAGGCGTATTGTTGGATAATATGGTTGGATGATATTGCTGTTAATTAACATTAGGTAACAACATACATGACAGATTCACAGAGTCGGGACATTTTTGGTGTTCTCGTTCGCAAGAATAGCCACAAAGATATTCGCCGCTTAAAGCGAGAGTCTAGTGTGGCCACCATTCATGGAAATAAATTTTGGAAATCGACCAGCCTACTAATTGATTATTTGGAATCTAGTCCACCTAAGCCCAATATGCGTGTGTTAGAAATCGGCTGTGGTTGGGGGATTGGGGGTGTTTTTCTCGCAAAAAATTATGACGCGACAGTGACGGCTTTAGATGCTGATGAGTCGGTATTTCCTTATTTGCATTATCATGCTGATATTAATGGTGTGAATGTAACAACGGTAAAAGAACGATATGAAAACGTATCTGTAGATATGTTGAGTGAGTTTGATATGGTCATTGCATCGGATATTTGTTTTTGGGATGAAATGACAAAGCCGCTGTCCGATCTTATTCATCGCTGTTATCAAGCGGGTGTTGAGCGTGTGGTCATGACTGATCCCGGCAGACAGCCGTTTCGTGACATGGCAGAAGAGTGCTTTGAAAAATACGCCGCCATTTATGAGAACTGGTCTGTCCCGCATCCGTATAACATATCAGGTTTGGTATTAGATATTGAGTAAGTGGTCTTAACTATAGTCAATAACAGTAGGCAACAACTATAGTCAACAACAATAGGCAATGACTTCATCCCTATTTAAGAGAGGTTTATCGTGTTTAGATTTAAAAAAAATCAATTACCCACAGCAGATACCGCCTTAAAAGGCCGTGCGACTCCGCTAGAGATTACGGCACCTCATACAGTCTTAGGGTCTAGTCTAACGCCACCGTATCCAGATGGAACTGAGCAGTTAATGGTAGGCCTAGGATGTTTCTGGGGAGCGGAGAAATGCTTCTGGAACCTAGAAGGGATAGTGACCACTGCAGTCGGTTACAGCGCGGGTTATACGCCTAACCCTACATATGAAGAAGTGTGCAGTGGCATGACTGGGCATAATGAAGTGGTTCTAGTCGTCTATCAACCAGAAAAAATCTCTGTTGAGGCTTTGCTTAAGACGTTTTGGGAGGCACATAATCCAACGCAAGGTATGCGCCAAGGCAATGACCAAGGTACGCAGTATCGTTCTGGTATTTACTATTTTACGGACGAGCAACAACAATTAGCTGAAAATACAAAACATCGATATCAAGCGGCTTTAGAGCAGCAAAAGGGTGGTGGTATGGAAATTACTACCGAAATTATTCCTGCATCTACCTTTTATTTTGCCGAAGCGTATCATCAGCAGTACTTGGCTAAAAATCCTAACGGCTACTGTGGCTTAGGTGGGTTGGGTGTCTGTTTATAGGTTTGGAGGCTGTTGTTTTTTGAGTTGTTGCTCGCTATTTGATCGTCTAGAGGTCATATTCATAAACGTTGTGTTGTAAGCTAAAAATACAACGTCATTTATTTGACTTCCCCTCATTTCTTGGCTATTACTTATATAACTTTGTCACCGCGCTGTCGTAGTAGTTTATTTATATCTACGAGGGTTCAGTGATCCGCCGTAAGTCCGTCATTATTGAGAAGTAGAGAATGTTAAAAAACAGTAAAGTAGTGGTTGTCGATGACAATGAAGCACGTCGTCAGAATTTACAGGTTATTTTAGAATTTCTCGGTGAAACCGTTATTGCCGAAAGTGAAATTAATTGGGAAGAGCGTGCATCTGAGTCAGAGTCGGAGGAAGAGGGCGAGTACGTTGCAGTGATCTTAGGCTCATGTCCGAAAAACGAATCAATAGAAAGCCGTATTCAAATGATCGGTAAATGGAGCCCGTCAGCAGCGATTATTTTGATTAGTGATGGCGACGGTGATGGTGGTGATGGTAATGATAGTAGCGAAAAAGATAAACCATTAAATGTGAAGAGCCTTGACGCTAGTATCCGACAGCAGGTGATCGCAACTCTAGTCAGTCCACCTACCTACAACAAGTTACTCGATACACTTTACCGCGCACAATGTTTTCACGAGGCCGCGCTAGCGTCCCAAAAGCAATCTTTACGTCGTCCCCCGCATTTATTTAGAAGTTTAGTGGGCAATAGCCGGGGTATTAAATCCGTTAGAGAAATGATGGCTCAGGTTGCCGATAAAGATGTCACCGTGCTGGTAACAGGTGAATCAGGCACGGGTAAAGAAGTGGTCGCCCGTAATTTACATTATCATTCTACTCGTAAAGACCAGCCTTTTGTGCCGGTTAACTGTGGTGCGATTCCCTCAGAACTGCTAGAAAGTGAACTGTTTGGTCATGAAAAAGGGGCGTTTACAGGGGCGATTAGCTCACGTGCGGGTCGTTTTGAAATGGCGGAAGGCGGTACACTATTTCTTGATGAAATCGGTGATATGCCGCTTAATATGCAAGTGAAAATTTTGCGAGTATTGCAAGAAAAATGCTTTGAACGAGTGGGCGGAAATAAATCGCAATCCACGAATGTGCGTATTATTGCTGCGACACATCGCAATCTAGAGGACATGATTGAAGCGGGTACATTCCGCGAAGATTTATATTATCGACTCAATGTATTTCCTATCGAGATGCCATCACTTAATGAGCGTCGTGAAGATATCCCTGTATTGCTCAATGAGATTGTTGCACGTTTAGAAAACGAAAAACGTGGTTCAGTGCGTTTTAATTCCACCTCTATCATGTCTTTATGCCAGCATCCTTGGGCAGGTAATGTACGTGAACTGGCCAATTTAGTTGAACGCATGGCCATTATGCACCCTTACGGTGTGATTGGTGTGAATGATCTCCCACCTAAATATCGACATATCGATGTCAGTGATGAGACATTTGATTTGCCTGAACAAAAAACAGAAGACGAGGCGCTGCCAGCAGTGGTGAATATGAATGCCACCGCGTTATTACCCGAAGCAGGTATTGATCTAAAAGAATACCTAACGGGGCTAGAACAGGACCTAATTCAGCAAGCCTTAGATGATAGTGGCGGGGTTGTTGCACGTGCGGCTGAGCGCTTAACGATTCGTCGTACTACCTTAGTAGAAAAAATGCGTAAATATGGTTTGCAGCGCGTATAGCTTCTCAAATAAGCCTATAAACAATTCGCAGGGCGTGGCAGCCCAGCGATTTTACTGGCTATTCTGGCAGGACTAGGCGGGAATAGTGTGAGTAAATAGATGCTATTTGCCTTTTCTTTTCCTAAATGAATGCCGACATATTTTACTAGCGGTCGCATCGCCGGAGATACATCAAAGGTGTGATAAAATTCGCGAAGTAAATTGATCACTGCCCAATGATCTTGGGTGAGAATAATACCTTCTTCCTGCGCAATACACTCCGCAACCCCTTCAGACCAATCATCCAGATGACGAAGATAGCCTTCTTTATCCACGTCGATATTTTTACCGGCTAGTTGTTTTGTGTTGTGCTGTTTCCCCTTTTTCATTGTTTATCTAATACCAACTATGGCTCAAAGGAAATTCAATGGTGAGCTGAACAAATTCGTCATAATCAATTACTTGAATACTATCCGATATGTCATCTAGGCTAATACCACGGGCAAGTAGGTCGTTTTTGATCGCGTAGCAGCGCTTTATGTTGCGGACATTTTGTGCGTAAGGATGTTGTGACATAGCGCCATATACGCCGTCTTCGAGCAATATTAAACCGTCGTCATTGTTGAAGCGATCCATGCATTGTTTGAGTAGAGTGCTGGAAAAAGGCGATTGGTTCACAATATGTAAAATAGCGCTCACGATTAAAAACTCAATAAGTGATCTTGTTGCGACAATAAAGTACGCAAAGCTTCGGGCTCTAGCACGGTAATATCTTCTGATATAGCGCCTAGCGTTATTCCCCTTTCTGCTAATGATGCGGCGCATACAAAAAGCTGGGTGATATCGTAAAGAGGGAGGGCGGATAATATACGCGCAATGTTCTTCTGATCAATCAATTCAGATTGCTGATTATTGATTAATTGAAATACACCATCATCGATAAAGGCGATTGATAAGTCTTGTTCATAGGCTGAAGTAGCTAAGATGGCATCAAGTGCATCTTTTGCTAGCGTGCTGCCATAAGGGGCTTGGCGTAAAACGAAAAGTAGTTTTTTGGGAGCATTCATTGTTGTAGTGTTTCCTTCAGCGGCCATCATCATCGAGCAAAGGTAATCAGTCTATCGGACTGTACCGTGGCTTCTACAAGTTGGCCTAACCCAGAAAGAGTAAAACCATCCGCTAAGTTGTATTGTGCTTTTTCGTAGCGCTGAGCTTCTCGCTGGTCAAGAATGCCTCTGCGTAAGCCAGCGGCAATGCAAATCACTAGGTCTATGTTGTGCATCTTTGCTAAAGCTTGCCAGCGCGCCGTATAGTCAGTTTCATCTTGGGGTGGACAAGGTAAGAAGGAGCCTTGGTATGCGCCGTCATGGTAGAAAAATACACGATAGAGTTGATGCCCCTGAGATAGTAGCGCATGTGCAAATTGGTAGGCGCTGTCTTGGGATTGTGCAGATAGGGATGAGTAAATAGCGAGGGAAAAAATCATAAAACTATTGTATACAAAAAAGCCCCAATAATGGGGCTTTTTAGAAAGAGCTTTGTCGACTATTTGCTTAGTCGTCGCTCATTACGCCTAGAATATAAAGTAGGCTAGTAAACAGGTTATAAATACTTAGGTATAGCGATGTGGTAGCCATTAAGTAATTGGTTTCTCCACCGTTGATAATTCGGCTTGTGTCATAAAGAATAAAACCTGACATTAACAGTACAATCAGTGCGCTCATGGCCAGTTGTAGTGCTGGAACAACAATGCCGAACAACGAAGCGACCGCCATACCAACCATCGCGATAACGGCAACCATTAGGCCGACAAATAAGAAGCCGCCCATAAAACTAAAGTCTTTACGCGTTGTTAGTACATAAGCCGATAAAGAGAAGAATATTAATGCTGTACCGCCTAGCGCTTGCATAACGATTGTGCCGCCATTAGATAGCGCAAGGTAGTGGTTAAGCATTGGCCCTAATGAACCGCCGAGTAAGCCAGTAAACCCAAAAACAACAAAAATACCCGCAGCTGAGTTAGCTGTGCGTGGTAGCACAAACCATACTAGGGCAAGTGCTCCAAGGCTCATAACGAGTCCTGCACCGTGACCAAGACCCATTGCCATGGTAATACCGGCAGTAACCGCACTAAATAATAGTGTCATTGCGAGCAAAGCGTAGGTATTACGAAGTACCTTACTCGTTTCGAATGAAGCGCTAGGTGCGCCAGTTTGCGAATTGTAAATGTCTTGCATAGTAACCTCTGCTGAGTGATTGTTCGCTTTTGTAAAATGTAGTGAGTGTAATACTTTTGGGCTGTTTTCACCTATTTAGTGAACCCCATAACACTTTACTCGCCTTGTATATATGAGGCTTTAATGTGTTATTTCAACGCTTATCATACGAAAACCTGTATGAATATCAACCCCAAATTCTATGTGTGTACTCGCCCCTATCTTCATTATTTCAATTATCAATAATACAGACGGGTTGGTGAGGTTTGGCGTAACCTAGTCGCTTAATCTTTTTAGGCGCGTGATAACTGTCTAAGCCGGATACGGCAACGGTATTAGTAATTGTCATATCAATCAGTCCATCCTCCTGTACACTATCTTCAGGTGTGTCGACCATAACGATTTCGCCTAACACCATAACGGTGTCGTTCATTAATGTATGGTGTTCCTTATACTCTAAACCGATGCGTACAAAGCTTTCTCCTACGAATGGGGCGATAAAGCCTTCATGCCATAATGGTGTTAGCCCTGTTTCGGTAAATTCGGATTCGTCGCGATTATATCTAGCGGAAGTTTGATGGCCCTGATCAATAATGCCCGTGTTGACATGATTGATGGTGTAATAGCCAGTATCAATCAGATTTTCTAGCGTATGACGATCAACCGAATGCGGACGATTGATAAAACCCATAAGTGCGGGGTCTGCGCCAATATGAAAAGCCGAGCTGATAATGGATAAATTAGTGTGTTGATCTTTTGATACTGTACCGACTAAGTTTGCACTTTTAAATCCCGATAATGAGTTAATAAAGTTGGCTCTATAGCGTTGGGCCATATTGTGTATGTCGGATTGGCTAAAATGGGACATCGTTTTAGTATTCTCAGTAAATTTGTTTGCGATCAATTATACGTAATTAATTTTGTGTTGTATTAATCTCTTTTATGCATGTAGAGCAAGCATCTCTGTCACCGGCAATCTACAGTATGAATCTCAAATAAGTATAGTTGATCTTTAGTTTATTTTAGTTGATCCCGTTTCTCACGCATGGCTTGAAGGCTTGGCTTTTCCTCACTATGCTGATTTATAAGTGTAAACAAAATAGTATATAACCGAATACTGTATAGACAGGTTATGACAAAAAAATGATAAAGGCAGGTTGTTAGGTATGGATTTTTTATGGGTATGTATTGCCTTTGGTTGTGGTTTTTTGGCGAAACAGGTTCATTTGCCACCACTTATCGGCTATTTGGCAGCGGGTTTTGGCTTGCACGCCATTGGTGTTGAGTCCTCGCCTACATTAGCCACATTAGGTGATATAGGCGTTATGCTATTACTGTTCACTATTGGCTTGAAACTTAATGTGCATAGTTTGTTCAAGCCTGAAGTGTGGGCCGGTGCTACTGGGCATATGAGTATCATTGTTATTTTAACGATGATCAATTGCACGATATTATCGGTGCTGGGGGTTATGTACTTCACCGATCTAGATCTTGCGGGTGCTGCATTGGTTGGTTTTGCCGTAAGCTTCAGCAGCACTGTTATCGCCGTTAAAGTGTTAGAAGAGAAGGGTGAAATGCGATCACGTCATGGGCAGGTGGCGATTGGTATTTTAGTGATTCAAGATATTGCAGCCGTTATATTTGTCACCTTGGCATCCTCTATTAGTTTGTCGTGGTGGACACTTGGTTTAATTGCTCTCCCGTTCATTAGGCCGCTATTATATTTTATGCTGGAGCGTAGTGGTCATGGGGAGTTGCTTCCTTTATCGGGGATATTTTTAGCTTTTGCCGGTGGAGAACTGTTTGAATGGCTCGGTTTAAAAGCTCACCTCGGTGCGTTGGTTGTTGCCATATTACTAAGTAGTCATGCTAAGGCGGCAGAGTTATCTAAATCGCTACTGAATTTCAAAGATATTTTCCTAATTGGTTTTTTTCTTTCCATTGGCTTCACCGCGCTACCTACATTCGACATGTTAGGCGTAGCACTTATTATGTCGGTCGCGTTACCCTTTAAGGCAGGTTTGTTTTTCCTTTGGTTAACTCGATTAAAGCTACGCGCGCGAACGGCTTTTTTAACGTCTCTTAGCTTAGCTAACTATAGCGAATTCGGTTTGATTGTATGTGCTATTAGTGTCACTCAAGGCTTATTGAGTAAAGAGTGGTTGGTTATTATGGCGCTTAGCGTATCTATTTCTTTTGTTTTTTCTAGCGTGATTAATACGTGGGGGCATAACTTATATCGACGCTGGAATAAACAGATTAAGCAGTTTGAAACTACGCAGAGGTTAGCGGAAGATCAAATAGCAGAATTAGGTGAGGCGACGATTGTAGTGGTGGGTATGGGAAGGGTTGGTAGAGGCGCTTATGATGCCTTGATAGAAGAAACTCAAGAGCTTATTTGCGGTATAGAGATGGATAGGGGGCGCGTGAACTCACTCTGTGAGAATGGTCGCAATGTTATTTTTGGTGATGCTGAAGACCCAGAGTTTTGGTCGTCTATTTCTCTGAAAAAAGTACAGCTTATTATGTTTGCTATGCCTAATTACTTGGATATTTTAGAAGCTCAAAAGCAATTGAATCACTACAATTTTACTGGTAGAACGGCTGGAGTCGCAAAATATGAGGACGAAAAAATAGCGCTGCTCGAAGGAGGGGTAGACGAGGTATTTAACTTTTATGCAGAAGTAGGTAATGGTTTTGCGACACAAAGCCTACACCTTGTGAGTGACCAGAGTTAAGCGGGATTAGTGCATCTGTATGCGGAGAGGAAAAGCTTTTTGAATCGTTATCAAAATACTTTTCTGTCGCGTTAGCTAATTCATCAGATAAGCTCGCGCGTGGGCAAGAGTGTTTATCCCGATATGTAATCAACGTTCTGCTTGTGAACGGTGTTAGGATGCGAGTAAAAGATATTTGTAAGTTTCTCAAATGGCAGACATAAAAAAACCGTCACAAAGACGGTTTTTTATAATATGGTGGAGAGGCAGGGATTCGAACCCTGGGAGCTATTACACTCAATGGTTTTCAAGACCACCGCATTCGGCCACTCTGCCACCTCTCCAAAAGAGATGCGAATTATACAGAGGTTTTCTTCTGCATCAACTAAAAAAGTCTATTTTTAGTCATTTTTCTTTGTAAATTATGAGTTTAGCTACTTTATACACAATACGGTAAAACCGCATTGTGTGTATAACAAAGCTGAGTAAATATATTTTACTCAAAAGCCTATTTGACGATACCGAACTGACTACGTCTTAGCCAAATAGACTTTTCAGACTTTCGTTATTGAGCGTTTTCTCTCGCGACTCTTGGATCATTCGCCGGACGAGCTAATTCTCTTGGCTGGTGATTAATATCAGCAGGTAGAGAAGTGTCCAGTGGTTGACCAACAAAACTATCAAGTGTTGCGCTGCTAATATCTAGATTTGTCACCGGTTGTGCATTAACTCTAGGGTCGTTATTTGCGCGAACATAAGGTTGTTTGACTTTAGCTTTAGCTGGCTCCCGTACCGCTTTCTCTTCCTTCTTCTGAGGCGTCGGTGTTACTGCTTTTGGTGCGCTTTCTGCGGCTACATTCCCTACATCAGTTGCAGGCTTTACTTCACTTTGTGTGTTGGAAGTTTTTTTGTTATCTGCAGGCTTTTGCTGCTTAACTGTATCTGAAGCTGTTTTTGTTTGCTTGTTAACAGAGTCCGCTTTTGTTTCCGCAACTGCTGGCTTACTGTCTGTAGTATTGCTTTTAGTTGCTTGAGTAGCTGTGTCAACCGTTTTCTGTTGATTAGCCTGTGCTTCATTTGCTTTATCGTTGTTGTCGTTAGGCTTAACCGTATTCTCTCTAGTACTTTCTGTGCTGCTTTCTCCATTTGTCTCTACTTTACGACCGCGAGAGCGTTGTTGGTTGCGAGGCTTACGATTGTTGGGGCGACGTTCTGGACGATTTTCATTGCTTTTTTCACCGTCTTGTTGAGTGGCAGTATTGTTAGCGTCATTCGTCTTCGCTTGATCAGCGTTCTCGTTTCTTGGCTTACGGTTACTGTTTCTACGACGGTTATTGCGATTCCTTTCATTAACGCTGCTGCCTTGGTTAGCATTGTTTTTATCGTTGTCGTTTCTTTCGGTTTTATTTTCCGATTTCTTATCTGCCGCGCTATCTGCCGATTTATTATTTCTTCCATCGTTGCGATCGTTATTTCTATCGTTACGATTGTTGCGACGGCCATTGCGGTTATTGTTGCGACCGTTACGGTTATTGCGATTGTTGTAACGCTTTTTGGTTTCTTCTTTAGGTTCTTCTTTTTCAGGCTCAGGAGCGAAAATAGCTTTTATTTTAGCGAGTAGCGTTGTAAATAAACTGTCTGTTTTTTCTTCTTGTAATTCAGTTGATTCCGGAACAGGTTGGCTAGGTGCAACTTGTTGAACTGCTGCTTGTGGCAGAGGTGCAGGGGGTTGATTATCTTCAAGAGAATTATCTTCCTGAGAACCAGTAATTTTATAACTGGTTTCAAAGTTTTCACCGTCGTCATCACGTAAACGCTGAACTTCGTAGTGCGGAGTGACCATTTCGGCATTTGGCACAATAACAATACGCGCTTTGTTATTAGCTTCGATACCAGCAATGATTTTACGTTTTTCGTTCAACAAGTATGTGGCTACTTTAACGGGCGTTATCGCTCTAATTTCTGCACTGCGATCTTTTTGTGCTTCTTCCTCGACTAAGCGTAGGATTGATAAGGCAATAGATTTTGTTGAGCGAATACTGCCGTGACCACTACAGCGTGGACATACTTTAGATGTAGTTTCGCCTAGAGAAGGGCGCAAGCGTTGACGAGACATTTCTAATAAGCCAAAGCGAGAAATACGTCCTACTTGGACTCTTGCTCGATCCATATTTAATGCATTTTGCATACGCTCTTCAACCGCTCGCTGATTGCGCGCTGGGTGCATATCAATGAAGTCGATTACGATTAGGCCACCAATATCGCGTAAGCGTAATTGGCGAGCGATTTCATCTGCTGCCTCTAAATTAGTTTGTAAAGCGGTCTCTTCAATATCACCGCCTTTTGTTGCTCTAGCAGAGTTAATGTCGATGGCGACTAGTGCTTCGGTTACATCAATAACAATTGATCCACCGGAAGGTAAGTGCACTTCACGCTCGTAAGCCGTTTCAATTTGGCTTTCAATTTGGTAGCGATTGAATAAAGGTGTTTCGTCTTCGTAAAACTTAACCTTACTTTTGTAGTTAGGCATTACCTGTTGTACAAAAGCGGTGGCGAGGTTGTAGGTTTCTATATTATCGACGATGACTTCGCCAATATCAGGGCGTAAATAATCGCGTATTGCGCGAATAATCACGTTGCTTTCTTGGAAAATAAAGTGAGGTGCGTTTGAATTATCGGCTTCAGTTTTAATGGAGCCCCATAATTGTAATAGGTAGTTTAAATCCCATTGTAATTCTTCTGCACTACGGCCAATGCCCGCGGTACGTACAATCACGCTCATGCCTTTAGGAACATCAATTTGAGAGAGAGTTTGACGTAGTTCGTTGCGCTCCTCGCCTTCGATGCGACGAGAAATACCGCCGCCACGAGGGTTGTTTGGCATTAATACCATGCAGCGTCCAGCAAGACTAATAAAGGTCGTCAATGCCGCACCTTTGTTGCCGCGCTCTTCTTTATCTACTTGTACAATAACTTCAGTACCTTCTTTCAGTACGTCTTTTATCTTAAAGCGACCTTCAATATCTTTTGGTTGTTTGATGAAGTATTCACGGGAGATTTCTTTTAGCGGTAAGAAACCATGGCGATCTGCGCCGTAGTCAACAAATGCAGCTTCTAGGCTGGGCTCGATACGAGTGATTTTGCCTTTGTATATATTGGCTTTTTTTTGTTCGCGAGTGCGATTTTCGATATCAAGATCATATAGCCATTGACCATCGACCAGAGCGACGCGAAGTTCTTCTGGTTGTGTAGCATTGATAAGCATTCTTTTCATAGTAATTCTTCCTAGTAATGGCACTAGTGACTATGAAAAACAGAATTGATCTTTAGAGAGGGTGTTGATAATAGAAAGGCGTCTGTATAGGCTTAACTAATTTAAGCTTCAGCTCACTTGACCAGCCTAATGACTGGTTGTTCACAGGTTTAAGTATCATGTTAAAGCGAAAGGTCATCTGAATATCTTCAATGCAGCAGCCGCTGGGCTATTTGCATGTATATTGGTGTTGTAACCAATGATTCATATGCGCTGTTTATTACGCTTCAATAGTCTTGCTGCTTTCCACTAATGGTTTGTGCTTAATGGAAAAGCAACTTTGCATACTGTTTTATAGCTAGTTACGGCATGTTATGAACATCGCTACCGTCACAATTAAGGATGAATTATTTCTCATCAACTGTGCAGCTGGTTGACTAGTGCAAAATACGCACATCACACATTAACAACATGTGCCATGCTGATGAACAACTTGCTGCTACTAAATTGAGCAAGTGCGCCTACTTCTTTTTGTGCTAATCACCTGTGTCTTTTTTGGGGAAGTAGTATCATTCCCCAAAAAAATTACCTTACTAAACTGAGCAATGTCTCGTTTATCTTCTTATCGATATATCGATACGCTCGGCTGTTAATCTCTAAAAATAATATATTCTGTTTTTATTCTTTCACTTTGGGCTTTCAGTTGTATGCTGTTCAATACGCATAACAAGTTAAATAGCGCTCAAGTAAAAGATGTCAGTAGTGTTTGTCAAACACGTTGTGTTACATCAGTAATGATTAAGTGTTGAGTTGGTTTTGTTATTTAACAAATCCAACTATCACAGTTGTATTGTTGCCTGCTTTAATATCTAACCGCTGTGTCAGTATTATTGCTTCTGCTGCTTCACCTAGTTAGGTGTCACGTTAAGCAAGCTGTGTAGGTAAGTCGGTGTTTCCTTGAAATAATACCTGTGTAGGTGGCTCAATGTATGCGGTAATTCAACTTGCGTTATCAGCATAAATCTTCACGTACAGCGTATATTATTCGGAAGTCGTAAATACACTACCCGTCGAGTGTAGCAGTAAACCCTGTTTATCTCAATCTATAAGCGTTTTCACCTGATTCGTTGAGTGATGTTCATTCAACTCCGTCGATTTTAGTTTCAATCTTCATTGAATTACTTTTATGGGATGCTCTTATAGATAGCGTTAAAGCATGGCTTTGATATGTGAATGCATGTTTTTCAGCGAATTATCATAAACAAGCTGCTATTATCGCGCCCATGACCAATTCAGATGCTTTCAACTCCGTACAATTTATCACTATCGATGCTGGTAATACCGCTCAGCGTATTGATAATTTTCTATTAAGTCGTTTAAAAGGGGTGCCGAAATCCCGTATTTACCGTATTTTGCGAAAAGGTGAGGTTCGTGTAAATAAAGGGCGTGTTAAACCTGAGTATAAGTTGTGCGATGGTGATGTGGTTCGTGTACCACCTATTCGAGTGAGTCAGAGAGACGAGCCTCCGCAACCTAGCCAAAAGTTGTCGACATTACTTGAGGATTCTATTTTGTTTGAGAATGATGATCTCATGGTTGTCAATAAGCCTTCAGGTCTGGCTGTTCACGGTGGCAGCGGCATTAGCTTGGGGCTTATTGAAAGTTTTCGGCAAATGCGGCCAGATAATCGCTTTTTAGAGTTGGTACATCGCTTAGATAGGGATACCTCTGGTTGTATTATGATTGCGAAAAAACGCAGTAGCTTGCGTTATATTCAACAAGAGTTAAGAGAGGGGCGTATACAAAAAATCTATCGCGCTCTAGTCGACGGTCGTTGGCCTAATAGGCGGAAAAACGTTACTTCACCACTAGTAAAGAATCAGTTGTCCAGTGGCGAGCGAGTTGTACGTATTGCTCAGCCTGAGACCGAAGGGGCTAAGGCATCACGAACCGAATATAATGTTATTCAGCGTTATCAATATACTGCTAATTCACATGGTGAGTGTAATGGAGGGCAGAATGGGGGGCAGTTTGATGGGCGGCGAGAGTGCACTTTAGTCGAAGCTAAACCTATTACCGGTCGAACTCACCAAATTCGTGTGCATTGCCAATCGGTAGGTTGCGCCATTATTGGTGATGATAAATATTGCGATGGTGAGATTAATAAATATTATCGTGGAGCAGGTCTGAAGCGTTTGTTCTTACATGCTTTTCAGTTGACGTTTTGCTTGCCTGATGGATCATCAGTTAGTGTCGAAGCACCTCTAGGTAGCGATCTGTTGCCTGTTTTTAAGAATATTCAAAAGAGTGATAGATAAGTGTTGTTGATTTTTGACTGGGATGGAACGCTGAGTGACTCCACCTCTAAAATTGTTACTTGCCTGCAAAAAGCGGCAGAAACAGCAGGTTTTCCGATTCTAGAAGATCATGTTATATGTAATATTATCGGTTTGGGATTACCTGAGGCGATGGAGCGTTTATATCCTGATCTTAATGTGGATGAAAAAGAGCAGATTCGTTTGCATTATGTAGAGCACTTCTTAGCAGCCGACCAAACCCCTTCGCCATTTTTTTCGGGCGTAATGGATGGGTTGCAACGCCTGCGCGCTGCGAATTTTACGATGGCAGTAGCAACAGGAAAAAGCCGGCGTGGTCTAGATCGTGTGTTCGACAAGTTGGACATGCGGGGATATTTTGATGCAAGCCGTTGTGCTGATGAAACACACTCAAAGCCTCACCCTTTAATGTTGGAAGAGCTGTTATCTGAAATGAATACAACTGCAGATAAAGCAATAATGGTCGGTGATACGGAATATGATATGGAGATGGCGCAGAATGCTAATGTACATTCTGTTGCTGTAAGTTATGGTGCGCATCATATTGATCGCTTAAAGCCATATAATCCATTGCTGTGTACCGGTGATTTCGCACAATTTGTTGATTGGGCGATCAATCGCTATCGCTAGAGTGTGAGAATAAAGCGTTAGCAGCATAGTTGGAGAAATAGTTGGAGAATAGATCTTGGTTGATTGTTTGCTATGGATTGCGTTATTCATGATTTAGGTTGTTTGATTGTTAATTTTGGAGTGTTTGATGGGTTTATTCAGTCGAGAAAGTAAAGTGGATCCCAATAGTGAAAGCCGTGATTGGCAGTTGGTTGCTTCTATTGCGCAAGAGTCTTTGAAAGAGCAGAAGCGTGCTCGGCGTTGGGGGATATTTTTCAAGCTGTTTTTTTGTATCTACATCGTCGTTGTTTTTGTAGGGGTCGCACGGCAGAGTCAGGTGACTCATTATGCTTCTACAGAAGAGCATGTGGGTATTGTGTATCTGGATGGTGCGATTGCAGCAGACCAAACAGCAAATGCGAATGATTTAGCGAGCGCGTTACGCGCTGCATTTGCCAACACATCATCCAAAGCGGTTATCTTAGCGATTAACAGCCCTGGTGGTAGCCCTGTACAGTCAGGTTATGTTTATGATGAGATTAAGCGTCTGCGAGCTATTCACACCGACAAAAAACTTTATGCTGTCATTAGTGATTTGGGTGCATCCGGTGGCTATTATATCGCCGCTGCTGCGGATGAGATTTATGCAGACAAATCTAGCCTAGTTGGATCCATTGGTGTGACAGCATCAAGTTTTGGTTTCGTCGGCTTGATGGAAAAGTTGGGGGTTGAGCGCCGTAGTTATACCAGTGGTGAACATAAAGGCTTTCTTGATCCGTTTGCACCTCAACGAAAAGATGAAACTATTTTTTGGGAAAGTGTGTTGGATTCTACGCACGAACAGTTTATCCGCGCGGTTGAAGAAGGGCGTGGTGACCGCCTTGTTGCAGGCGATGAAGATATTTATTCTGGCTTAATTTGGAATGGTGAGCAAGCGTTAGAGAAGGGGTTAATTGATGGCTTAGGTAGTGCCGGCTACGTGGCTAGAGAAGTGGTTAGTGTTGAACAGGTGGTTGATTACACGGTAAGACCAACGCCGTTTGAGGAATTCTCGAAAAATTTCGGCGTTGCTGTTGGTGAAGGTGTTGGCACTATTCTCAATGCCGTTATCAATACGCCAATCCAATTGCAGTAAATAATCCATGAGCGTTTATCGCTAGTGTAGTTTCTTATGTAATTAGTTTGCTCGTCTGTGTAGTGGCAAGTGTGTGGTTTTTGAGCTGTTGAATGGTTGTTTAGAAAGTTTGAAACAACTAGATAGTATCGGGAGCAAGATATAAATTAAAGTATGAGAGAAGATGTAGATAAAAAGTGCAGATAAAAAGTGTAGATATAAAGTAGCGCCGCATCCATGCGGCGCTGGGGGAAGTGTGCTATCCCTGTACCTCCTTGGTAGTTATCACGTCCTGTGTGCATCCTTGCTGTCACCTATCATAGCAATTTGGCGCGAAAGTAATGTAAGTGGATGCTGAATCTTGTGTAAGCCTATGCTTGCTTTCTCGAAGTGTGCTTGGTGTATCGTTATATCGTACTCCGGCTTGGCTACCTTCCAATCAGCGGTTCCACCCCTTCTTTTCTTAGCATCTCAGTTAAAGCAATTAATGGTAAGCCTATTAAGCTATTAGGGTCATCTCCTTCAAATCGTTTAAATAATGTGATGCCTAGCCCTTCAGATTTAAAGCTGCCTGCACACTGATAAGGTTGCTCTTTGAGAAGATATGTCGAGATTTGTTCCTGTGTTAGTGGTAAAAATTCGACCGAATAAGGGACGATAGTCACCTGATGTTGGCCGGTTTTACTATTCAGCAGGCAGAGGCTAGTTAAAAATGTGACTGTATTTCCGCTAGAGCGACTTAACTGATGAATCGCATTCTCATGCGTGTGGGGTTTGGTCATTATTTCGTCACCTAGCACCGCAACCTGATCTGAGGCAATGATCAGCGCTTCAGGAAACTCGATGGCTACTGTCAAAGCCTTTTCTAGAGCGAGTCGTTCCACTAACTGGTTTGGTGATTCACCTGCTATAGCCGACTCATCAATGTTAGGAGTGTGACACGCAAACGGAAGGGTAAGTTTTTGTAGTAACTCACGGCGATAAGGTGAGCTGGATGCAAGAATCAAGGGGAGGGTATGTGTGTTAGATATCGATAAAGAAGGCATAATTACAAGGTTCTATCGTGTGGTTATTTAATGAAGATAGCCATTACGTGATTAGCTATTTAATGGGGTTGCCGTTGAAAATTTGACAGGATTTTAGCTGCTTCCACTAGATATTGATATAAAACGAGAAAAAAAGCACTTTTTGTCTATTTTTGTACGATAATTTTTGACACGGAGGGCCCAACTCCCTATTATTGCGCGCCTATATCGGATACCCATTTTATGAACCCATTACCCCGTCAAATTGATCCGCGTAAATTTGCACAACAAGGTATTGAGATTGCTGGTTCAGTGCCGCTATCTGAGCTGACAAGAGTAAGAGAGCTGTTGTTTTCAGATAAAGGGCAGGTTGAAGCGGAGTTAGCCTTTGATATAGGTGAGCAACGTATTTTGCACGTGGCAGGAAAAATTAAGGCGACAGTTGAAAATGTCTGCCAGCGTTGTTTGGATGCTGTCTCTGTAGATGTCAATTGTGAGCTAAATTTAGCGATTCAATGGGAGGATTCTGATCTTGATCGTCTTCCTAGCCATTTCGAGCCATGGATAGTGGCGGAAGGGCAAACAGATATTTACCAAATTATTGAAGATGAGATATTGCTGAGTTTGCCCATCGTGTCGTATCACGAGGAAGAGTGCGTACCGCATAACTTGTTTTCCAGTGGCGAAACGGAAGCGCAAAAGTTGATTGATGCTGCTCCAAGCACCAATCCGTTCACAGCATTGCAAGGTCTCAAAGAGTCTCTGCAATCAGTGGAGAAGCTTGATAAAAGCTAATGAAAAGTAAGAGAAAAGAATACCTGGCAAAATATCATCGCAGTTAGACAAGTTGCAGATAGATTAAATAAGTTAAATAGTAAGTGGTGACGATGTACTACTACATTGTTACCACTTAACCGATAGATAAATAGTAGGAGTCCATCATGGCAGTACAAAAAAGTAAGAAAACTCGTTCACGACGTGGCATGCGCCGTTCACACGATGCATTAAGTACAGAATTAACATTAACGGTTGATCCTACCTCAGGCGAAAAGCATCTTCGTCATCACGTGAGCCCAGATGGCTTTTATCGTGGTAAGAAAGTGATCGAAACCGCTTCAAATAACGCTGAATAATATTTAGAGATACTTGTTGTACATGCTATTTATTAGCGATTTGTTATATTTTTAGTGTGTACATTTTCTCTCGCTTTCTTTTGAATTTCTTCTTTTCTGAAAGAATGAAACTTAATTATATAAATGTGCAAGCATTCGTTTTGCGCTCTGTACTTCTGCATCCCAAAAATAGACCTTCATGAATACGCTATGTATCGCTGTTGATGCTATGGGCGGTGATTCCGGTTGGCAATCGGTGTTGCCTGCTGTTGTTATGGCTGCAAAATGCTATCCCGCAATCGAGTTTCATTTATATGGTGAGTCTTTTGTTGACGATGAAGTGAATGCTCTAATGCGGTCACATAAATCCCTTAGTAATATTACATTCACTCCTTCTGCTGCAAGCGTTGAGATGGATGAGTCGCCTAAGTCAGCATTACGGTACAAGCGTGATTCTTCAATGGGTATGGCTTTACAATCAGTTGCTAGTGGCAAATCCCACGGATGTATTAGCGCGGGCAACACCGGCGCGCTAGTTGCATTGGGGATGCACTTTTTAAAGTGTTACCAAGGGCTTAGTCGCCCTGCATTATGTAAAGTTATTCCTGCTATAAAATCGTCATCAGGCGACCAGCTATTAGGCGCTAAGCGAGCTGGCGGCTCTACGCATAGCTATTTATTGGATTTAGGTGCTAATGTTGATTGTTCTGCACAGCAGTTGCAGCAGTTTGCTTGCTTGGGCGCTATGTTGTGTTCGGTGTTAGAAAAATCAAACGCACCATCTGTAAGGCTATTAAATATTGGGAAAGAGGCTTTTAAGGGGTCATCGTTAATTCAAGAAGCCGCTGAGCGCTGTGAAAAAACAACGTCGTTGAATTATCAAGGTTTTATCGAAGCAGATGAAATCTTTCAAGGAGTGGTAGATGTTATTGTCTGTGATGGTTTTTCTGGAAATATAGCGTTAAAAGCCAGCGAAGGCGCTGCGCGTACAGTGATGGGCAATTTGAGGCACGTATTTAGCCGTCATTTATTTAGCCGTTTGCTAGCTCTTTTATCTCAGCCATTATTGCGTTGCTGGCAAGATAATATTAATCCCGATAAATATAATGGCGCATACTTACTGGGGCTTAAAGGCACGGTGGTAAAAAGTCATGGCGGTGCAGATAAACAACAATTTTTTTATGCGTTAGAAATGCTGATTAAACAGCTTCAGCAACAGTCTGCTGCTGTAAATACTACTCGCTCAAACCCTAATGATGAAAGTATGAAGGCTACGAATATGGACGTTACGAATATGGAAAGCGTTTTTTCGAGTACGTTTGGTAGTAACTCTTAGTAGTGATTTTTAATAGTGACTCTTATATGGAGGCCCTTAGTAGAGGCTATTGATAAAGATACTTGATAGTGGCTCCTGTAGCACTTTTAATGTTTAACGCGAGTATATTTTATTCAATGATATTGAAACCCAACTATTTCCTTAAGTAAACGATGGTAAAAATATGACAACAGTATCGACATTGGCTTTTATTTTCCCAGGGCAAGGTTCTCAAAAACTAGGCATGCTCGCAGAATTAGCAGAGAAATATTCGATAGTACAAGAAACTTTTGCTGAGGCGTCAACGGTGCTTGGTTATGATTTGTGGCAGTTGTCGCAACAAGGCCCTCAAGAAGCGCTGAATATGACCGAGCGCACGCAGCCTTTATTGCTTGCTGCTAGCGTTGCCATTTGGCGAGTGTGGCAGCAAGAAAAAACTGAGCTGCCAGCGGTGATGGCTGGGCATAGTTTAGGCGAGTGGTCCGCGCTTGTTTGTGCTGGTGTTGTTAGCTTTACTGATGCTATTCGTTTAGTGCAATTACGTGGCAAATATATGCAAGAGGCCGTGCCTAGCGGTGTAGGCAGTATGGCTGCGATTATTGGTTTAGATGACGAAAGTATCGTGTCTGCATGCCAAACTGCAGCAGAAACTGAAATCGTTTCTGCGGTGAACTTTAACTCTCCAGGTCAGGTGGTTATCGCCGGGCATGTAGGCGCGGTGGATCGTGCTATTGCTATTTGTAAAGAGAAAGGCGCCAAGAAAGCAATGCCATTAGCTGTTAGTGCGCCTTTTCACTCTGCGCTACTGAAACCTGCTGCTGATCGCTTGGCTGATGAAATCGCAAATGTTGAGTTTCAGCCGCCAACGATACCGGTGGTGCATAACGTCAATGCACAAATAGAAGCTGATCCTGCAATGATTAAACAGCGCATGATAGAGCAGATTTATCACCCTGTATTGTGGGTGGATTGTGTTAATGCATTACTTGCTCAGGGTGTGACAAAAGCGGTTGAATGCGGTCCTGGGAAAGTTTTGTCAGGTTTGGTTAAGCGAATTGATAGAAGTATTGTATCTATTGCTACGGACTCTCCAGAGGCGATAGCGGCAGCCTAATTAGGTGTTAGCTGAGCGCGTTTTGATTGTCAGTATTGTGGGCTTTTTAGCTCCTAAATGAATTTTATTACAGTAAGGAAAAAGCATGAGTTTTGATAAGAAAGTAGTGTTGGTAACAGGCGCGAGCCGTGGTATTGGTGCTGCTATAGCGGATTCGTTGGGTGCGGAAGGCGCGATAGTTATTGGTACTGCAACTTCAGAATCCGGTGCAGAAAAAATCAGTCAGCGTTTGACAGAAAAAGACATTCAAGGGAAGGGAATGATGCTGAATGTGACTGATATTGATTCTGTCACCGCAGTGCTTGCGAGTATTCAGCAAGAATATGGTGCTCCGTCAATCTTGGTGAATAATGCAGGTATTACAAAAGATAACTTATTGATGCGTATGAGCGAAGATGAGTGGTTTGATGTCATCAATACCAATCTAAATGCTGTTTACCGACTGAGTAAAGCGTGTTTGCGTGGCATGATGAAGGCGCGTTGGGGGCGTATTATTAATATTGGTTCTGTTGTTGGCGCAATGGGTAATGCTGGGCAAGCAAACTACGCAGCGACTAAAGCAGGTGTGGCTGGTTTTGCACGAGCATTAGGAAAAGAAGTGGGATCACGTAATATTACTGTTAATACGGTTTCTCCGGGCTTTATTGCAACAGATATGACAGAAGTGCTACCAGAAGAGCAAAAACAACTGATGTTATCAGCTATCCCGGCAGGCCGTTTGGGGCAACCGGAGGAAATTGCGAATACAGTAAAATTCTTAGCGAGCGAAGGTGCAGGCTACATAACAGGTGAAAATATTCACGTGAATGGTGGTATGTATATGAGCTAACTTATTGATTTTATTTGAAAAGATAAAATATAAGTAAATAATTGTGCAACAAGCATTACAACGGTGGAGATTTCCATGTAAAATGCGCCCTCGTAAAAGCACAATAAGATCACGTCAACATTCACGTGACATATACGAAATTTACAAAGATGTTATGACAGTGCTGCTGCAGCGTTGTTATTAGCACTAACCATTATGATTTTCATCGATCAGGAGTTCAAAACTATTATGAGCAACACAGAAGAACGCGTAAAAAAAATCGTTGCTGAGCAACTAGGTGTTAAAGAAGACGAAGTGAAAACAGAAGCATCCTTTGTTGAAGATTTAGGTGCTGATTCACTTGACACTGTTGAGTTGGTTATGGCGCTTGAAGAAGAATTTGAAACTGAAATTCCAGACGAAGAAGCTGAAAAAATCACCACTGTTAAATTAGCGATTGATTACATTAACACTAATCTAGGCTAAGCCATTTAGTTTGGCTGCTTGAGTTTCCGGTACTAGTTACTTGGTTCTCCCAGCAGTTAAACAACTCTTATAAAAGCCGCATCTATTAAATAGTGCGGCTTTTATGCTTTTTGTTGTACGATTTACCGAATGAAGTGACTCGCGTTATCAATCAGTTGTAGTCATTTTAATCGATAAGTTTGTTCAACATTACTCATCTTATTTTTAGTCGAGGTTTTCGTGAAACGAGTTGTCATTACTGGTTTAGGCATGGTGTCTCCTTTAGGTAACACTGTTGCAGATACATGGAACGCTATCCTTAACGGTAAAAGCGGTGTTGAAGCTATCACTTCTTTTGACCCTAGCGCATTTACCACGCAATTTAGTGCATCGGTAAAAGGCTTGGTGGTTGGTGATTATTTTCCAGAAAAAGATGCTCGTAAAATGGACCCTTTTATTCAATATGGCATGGTTGCTGGTATACAAGCTATGCAAGATGCAGGTATTGAAGTTAGTGATGCGCTTGCGCCACGCTTTGGAACCGTTATCGGTTCGGGTATCGGTGGTATTGGCTCGATTGAAGAAGGCACATTAACTGTTCAAAATCGCGGGCCTCGACGTTTATCTCCTTTTTTTGTACCTGGCTCAATTATTAATATGATTTCAGGTAATTTATCGATTAAATATGGTTTAAAAGGCCCTAATTTAGCGGTAACGACAGCCTGTACCACAGGCACTCATGCGATTGGTTTGGCTGCACGCTCAATTCAGCATGGCGAAGCAGATGCGATGTTGGCCGGTGGTGCTGAGATGGCGACGACCCCATTGGGGTTAGGTGGTTTTGCTGCAGCAAGAGCATTATCAACACGTAATGATGACCCGACTAAAGCCAGCCGGCCTTGGGACAAAGATCGCGACGGTTTTGTGCTAGGGGATGGTGCGGGTATCTTAGTGTTAGAAGAATATGAGCATGCCAAAGCTCGTGGTGCAAAAATCTATGCAGAGCTTACTGGGTTTGGTATGAGTGGTGATGCTTACCATATGACATCGCCTCCAGCCGACGGCGCTGGAGCAGCCTTATCTATGGAGAATGCCTTACGAGATGCAGGTATGTCGGCTAGTGATGTTCAATATGTCAATGCTCATGGTACATCTACCCCTGCAGGTGATATTGCTGAATGTAGTGCAGTAAAATCCGTATTTGGTAGTGCTATTGATCAAGTTGCTGTGAGCTCAACAAAATCAATGATAGGCCATTTACTGGGTGCAGCGGGTGCTGTTGAAGCTATATTTAGTGCTCTAGCTATACGTGATCAAGTAGCACCACCGACGATCAATTTAGATAATCCAGATGAGGGTTGTGATATTAATTTCGTCCCTCATACTGCGCAAGAAATGAAAATAAACGGAGTGTTATCGAATTCGTTTGGCTTTGGTGGAACTAATGGCTCGTTAGTGTTTCGCAAAGTAGATTAAAAGTAGATTAAATCGAAAGGTCGGCTCGACGCTTTGTAGGTAGTCAGCTTTTGTAAGCTAATATTGTCCAATTTGTCAGCATAAAATGGCGAGAGATAACAAATCTCGCCATTTTTGTTTACACTCTACGTCTATGATCAAACCTCCCATTTTTATCGTTAATAGCCAGCAACAAGACAACCTTCCAGTTACGGATAGAGGTTTGTCTTATGGCGATGGCGTATTTGAAACCATGAAAGTAGTCAATGGTGGCATCGCTTTATGGCAATATCACTACGAGCGTCTATTAAATGGTCTACAGCGTTTGTATACAGACGTGGATCATCACGCTCTCCATCATCATATCAACATTTCTCTTATATCTGTTCGTCATCGACAGCAAGAGCATCCTCATGAGCAAGGTGTGCTCAAGCTGATCGTGACTCGGGGTGCTGGTCAGCGGGGTTACATGCCCGAAAAAGATGAACCTGCGACGCTCATTTCTATCTATACTCCACTTTCTGATGGTTTTTTAAAAGACAATACCGCTTATCAGCAACAAGGCGTAGCTGTGCATATTTGTAATGAGCGCTTAGCAGTTTCCTCATCTCTTGTTGGAATAAAATCACTTAATCAATTGCCGTATGTATTGGCTAGTCGAGAGCGACAAGCATTGGCCGTTCAAGAAGGTATATTGTTAGATAAAGATGGTAATCTAATTGAAGCCACTGCAAGAAATTTTTTTCTGATCAAAGATAATGTCTTGTATACTCCGCTACTTGATCAGTGCGGTGTTGCAGGTGTCATGAGGCGTCTTATTGTTGGTGCAGCCGCTCTCGAAGTAGGAGTGGCAGTAAAAGAAGCGCGCATCACATTATCTATGCTGAAAGATGCAGACGAAGTGTTTTTAAGTAACAGTGTGAGTGGAATATGGCCTGTTATTAGCTGTGCTATGGGTAGCTCTATTCAGCAATGGTCAGTAGGAACGTTAAGCCGAAAAATTCAGCACTATTGCCATCAGTATCAAAACGATAAAAACGGTAGCTTAGCCTCTTTTTTATCATCACCTCCATCTTCTTAAGTAATCATATAGGCTTATATGACAAAGCTCACTTTAATACGTATTGCCAGTGTTTTCATCGTTACAGCGATTATAGCTTCGATCTGTATTGTGCTATGGGCAAAGCATTGGGTCACTACACCACTTAACGTATCTGCCGATATGGTGATTTCCGTTAAAAAAGGTGACACTTTAGGCAAACTGGCCTATCAGTTAGAGTCAGACAATATTTTGTCATCAGCACAGCTTTTTATTTTATATGCACGGTTCGAAAAGAAAACAAAGATAGAGGTGGGCGAGTATTTATTAGCTAAAGGCAGTCATCACGAACAGTTACTGAACTTACTATACTCAGGCGATGTTATTCGCTATCAAGTGACCTTAGTGGAGGGCAAAACCTTTGATGACTTTTTAAGTGCTTTACAGCGCAATGATAAAATAAAGCACACTTTAGATAAAACTCTTACGTACACACAATTATTAGAGCAATTACAGATAAATGTTGACCATCCTGAAGGCTGGTTTTTCCCTGATACCTATCAGTTTGTTAGTGGCATGAGTGATGTTGATATTTTACGACAGGCTTATCAGCGTATGCAGGATGTACTTGAAGAAGAATGGCAAAAAAAATCAGACAACCTGCCTTATGCAAGCGCTTACGAAGCGTTAATCATGGCCTCCATTATAGAAAAAGAAACCGGTGTAGCTTATGAGAGACCTGAGATAGCAGGTGTATTTGTTAGGCGTTTGCAAAAAGGTATGAGATTACAAACAGACCCCACCATTATTTATGGTTTAGGGCGTGAATATAAAGGCAATATCCGCCGTAAGCACCTCACGCAAAAAACACCTTATAATACCTATGTTATCGACGGCTTACCTCCTACACCTATTGCTATGCCCGGAAGAGAAGCGATACATGCTGCGTTACATCCTAAGTCAGGAAAAACATTGTTTTTCGTGGCCAAAGGCGATGGTAGCCATCAGTTCTCGATTACATTAGCTGAGCACAATCGAGCGGTACGTAAATATCAAATTGAGCAACGACGTAAGCAATATCGGTCTTCTCCATCCAGCTCTCCATCTACTCCTCAACCTACTTCTACTCTACAATAATAATGACAATGAAAATAGCTGACACTCGTGGTAAATTTTTAACAATAGAAGGTACTGAAGGTGTAGGTAAAAGCACAAATATTGCCTATATTCAGTCTTATTTAACGTCTCAGGGAATAGAGGTGTTAACGACTCGTGAACCGGGGGGGACTCCCTTGGCAGAAGATATTCGAGAGTTATTGTTGCAAAACCGTGACGAAAAAATGGATGAAACAGCAGAGCTATTGTTGGTATTTGCTGCACGTGCTCAGCATTTACAGACAGTTATATTGCCTGCATTAGAGCGGGGTCAATGGGTGCTGTGTGATCGCTTCACTGATGCAACCTATGCATACCAAGGTGGCGGCCGTGGTCTCGACCTTGCTCTAATCGAAATGCTAGAACAGCGTATTCAAGGCGATATTCGTCCTGATCTCACATTGTTGCTAGATATCGATGTGACTATCGGATTAGAACGAGCAGGTCGTCGAGGTGAGTTAGATCGCTTTGAACATGAACACGTAGCGTTTTTTGAAAAAGTGCGGCATGCCTATTTAGCTAGGGCTGCAACGTTTCCTGAACGCTATGGTGTAGTAGATGCATCTCAGTCTCTAGAGCAAGTTCAGCTACAGGTACGCGATCACTTAGCTCATTTTTTACAATAGTTTTTTCTTTCTTTATTTATGGCTGAAGCTGGTTTATACCACCTTAATATAGATATTTCTCCAAAAGCGTCTATTCTTACTGAAATACAATTGTTTTTAATAAAATGTAGTGTTTTGTGAAATTTCATATACCTTTTATTTATCTTTCATTTCAGGTCGTCTTCTCTACTATGAATAATAAGCTTTTCTTTATCCCACTTTTCACCTTATCAATATTGTTTTTTGGTTCTACTGTTTCAGCGGAGAGAAAGTTAATATTCCCTAACGATCCTTGGCCTCCTTTTATGTTGGGCAAAGAGGGTAGTGAATCAACAGAAGGGATAGGAGTTGACTTGATGCGAGCTATCTTTGACCGCATTAACGGGGTGAGCGTCCAAATACCGCTAGTGCCATGGAAAAGGGCGTTAAATTTAGTTGAGCAAGGTAAAGCAGATGCAATCCCTTTGCTGTACAAAACTGCTGAGCGAGAGTTGGTCATGGATTTTTCAGACGCTTTATTCCCTTCTCAAGATCTCGTATGGTACTCAAAAAGTTATTTTCCTAACGGTTTGGAATGGCAAGTGACGGATGATTTTATCCCTTATACCATGGGTGTTGTGACGGGCTATAACTATTCTAAAGAAATTGATAGGGCTATTGCTGATAACATAATCAAAACAGTAAAGGTTAAGAACGTAAAGCAGTTATTAACAATGTTAGCGGGGGGGCGTATAGATGTAGCGATCGCCAATAAGGTAGTAGGGGCGGCGTTAATTAAAAAAGAATTTAAAAACCGTAATATAGTATCAATGAAAAAACCTATCGCAGAAGATAACTATTATATGGCATTTTCAAAAAAAACCTCAGCTAGAGAACTCCTTCCAAAAATTAACAAAGTTATTTCTGATCTTAAAGCAGAAGGCTTGATTGAAAAAATTGTTTATGGTGACTAAGTTTTTAAGTTAAGTTTTTAGGTTAAGTCTTTAGACTAAAGCTTTACAATAATACTTTGAATTATCGCTTTAAAATAACGGCAGACTCTAAATGATCAGTATATGGGAACTGATCAAATGCCGCTAAATCAGTAACGCTATGTGTTTTACATAACTGATGTAAGTTTTCGACTAAGGTTGTTGGGTTGCAAGATACGTAAATAATAGTATCGAATTTCTGAATCATTTGTAGTGTATGTTGGTCAAGCCCTGCTCTGGGAGGGTCAACAAACACCGTTGAAAAATCGTAGCTATCTAAATCAATGTCTTTCAGGCGCCTAAACGGGCGTACCTTATCCATCGCTTCCGAAAAGTCTTCGCTCGACATCCTAACAATAGTGACATTCTCTATATTGTTTCGGCGGATATTTTCTTGGGCGGAATACACAGACGACTTTGATATTTCCGTTGCCATCACTTGACGAAAATTCTGCGCTAGGGGTAATGTAAAATTTCCGTTGCCACAGTACAATTCTAAAAGATCTTTTTTGGGCTCGGCGCTAGCACTTTTTTTCACGGCCCAACTTAACATCTTTTCACAAACCTTAGCGTTAGGTTGAGTAAAGCTGCCTTCGTTTTGCTGATATGAATAGGTACGTTTATTGACCTCTAGTTCTTCGTTGACATAAGCCCGATCGAGTACAATCTTTTGCTTGCGACTGCGGCCAATAATGTTCAACGAAAATTGCTCTTTTATGGGGGTAATCTTTTCAACCCACTTCTCCGATAAGGGGTGGTGATAGATAAAAGTAACTAACATATCCTCGGTAAGCGTCGTTAAAAATTCAATCTGAAACAGTTTTTTACGCAATACATCACAGCGATTAATCTCTGCTAACAGTAATGGCATCAACGTATTGATTGATTGGGATGCGACAGGGAACTCAGTTAAAAAAATGGGCTTTTTAGTCTCCTTGTCTGACATGGCATAATGAGAAGTTTCCCCCTCATGCCATACCTTAAACTCCGCCCGCATACGGTAATGTTCCGTTGCTGATTCAAATACCTCAATTTCTGGAAATTCTACAGAACTAATTTCACTAAGTTGCTGCTGCAGCCGTGTTATTTTTGTGTCTAATTGAGCTTGGTATTGTTCTGGGAAAACGGAGAAGGGATTCATAACGATAAAAGTGCTGCGATTAAGTAAAAACAAGAATGGATACAATAAAAACCGCATTATAAGTGAAGCATAGTATAAAATCTCTTTTATTTACCTTGGGTATATAAGACTCAAGGCCTGC
The DNA here is from genome assembly GCA_000209515.2 of gamma proteobacterium IMCC1989. Classification (GTDB taxonomy): domain Bacteria; phylum Pseudomonadota; class Gammaproteobacteria; order Pseudomonadales; family Cellvibrionaceae; genus Endobugula. The sequence goes on along the minus strand of AEVK01000027.1, from coordinate 3,846 downwards.
CGGTATCATCACTTAATTTACTATTAATATTCACTCATACTTTCAATAGGTCATAAAAGCTGTATGGCAAAATATATTCAAGGATCTATTACTCGACACTTATTAGTGATGACGGCTTCGGCAACGACCGGCTTAATGGTCATGTTCTTGTCTGACCTAGTCGATATTTACTTTCTTAGCCTATTAGGCGAAGTCGAAATTGCAGCCGCAGTAGGGTTTGCTGGCTCTATTATGTTCTTCACTATCTCCCTTAATATAGGTTTAGCTATTGCCTGTAGTGCGTTAGTGTCGAAAGCTATTGGTTCTGGTGATGTGTGTGCATCACGAGAAACGGTGACATACTCCTCTATCTCGGCTCTGGTTATTACCATCCCTCTTACTATTATTATTTGGTTTTACATCCCTACATTACTGTCGTGGTTAGGTGCAGACGGACAAGCATTAATATTTGCCTCTCAATACTTACGTATTATTATTCCGAGCATGCCGATATTGGCATTAGTCATGTCGGCAGGAGGCGTATTACGTGCGCGTGGCGATGCCAAAGAAGCGATGTGGCTCACAATGATAGGAGGTATCGTCAATGTTATTCTTGATCCTATTTTCATCTTTGATTTTGGCTTTGGTTTAGGCGTAGAAGGTGCAGCTATCGCTACCGTGTTAAGCCGTGTGGCTATGCTGGGGTTTGCTCTTTACGTGATCGTGTATCGCTATCGTTTACTCAGTATTTTCGTTTTTGCACGTTATAAACAGCAATTTTCTGCTTATCTTACGGTCGCTATTCCTGCGGTGTTGACTAACTTATCCACGCCCATAGGCATTGCTTATATCACCTATGCCTTGGCTCAGTTTGGTGATAGTGTGGTTGCAGGTAATGCGATTATTAGCCGTATTCAGCCCGTCGCTTTTGCAGGGCTTTTTGCATTGTCTGGAGTTGTTGGCCCTATAGCTGGGCAAAATTTCGGAGCGAATAAATTATCACGTGTACACACAACGCTACAGGAATCTATCCGGCTAGTATTTATCTATTGTTTGGCGATATCGGCTTTATTATGGTTAGGTCAATCCCTTATCGTGCCGTTATTTAATGCCTCAGATGAAGCAAATGAACTGGTCTATTTGTTTTGCAACGGTATTAGCTTGATGTTCATATTTAATGGCTTAACATTTACCACCAATGCTCTATTCAATAATTTAGGTGTGGCGCATTACGCCACGGTAATGAACTTTTTAAAGGCGACTGTCGGCACCATCCCCTTTGTTTACTTTGGTATACAGTGGGGTGGTCCAGAAGGGGCATTTTGGGGGATGTTTGTCGGCACTATGGTGATGGGGTTAGCGGGTTGGTTACTTGCTCTACGTTTACTGAAAAGGTTGCATTGCCATGCATAATGGCGCATATGTGACAATCGCTCTATCACAATTTACCATACGGCAATTAATTCAGAAATAAATGATAAAAACAATAGGCTTTATTATGTTGATAGAAAAACACATGGCAAAACATCTATTAGTGTACATCTTATGTATTTTAGTATTTTCGACTATTGGTTGTAGCTACGTTAAACCGGTATCCGTTTATGACGAGCAAATGGATAAAGGTATTACAGCACTGCAAAAAAATACCGAGGAAGTGTTGCTAATGATAGAAACCTATCAAGGTAAAGTCGAATCAACATATGAATATCATCGCGCTTATTACAGGCAGGCTATCATCGACGTGAGTTCATTAAAGATAAGAGCAGAGGCAATTCAAGAGGATAACCTCTCAACTAAAATGCTAGAGCAGTTATTGAATAATATAATACGTTTTGAAAAAGATCACATAGAAGGTATTGCTGCCAATGAAGTGGATTTATACCGCGGTGGTTTTAATAGTCAATTTACAGCACTGTTAAGTTTAGAATTAGCCAAAAAGCGTATTAAGTAGATTTTGACTTTACGATTCATCAATATCAATATTCATCAGTACCATGAGCTAATGACTTATTCAGTGTACTCAAAAAATAATAGGTGACAGTATGTCGATCAATGCCAATGAAGTGGTTACTCAAATGCTAAAAGCAGCGAAGCAAGTATTCGCTGAAAAATGGCCTGAAACTCAGCGTTATGCGGAATCAGAGATTACTCTTTTTACTGAACGGTTTATCGATATAGAAAAATTAAGAATGTCGGGGGAAATCACAGAAGCAAGAGCAAAAAGCCATATTGAGTTTCAGAAGCAATCATGGCAAACCGTATTGCTTGCCATTCAAGGCATGAGCTTACTGTTAGTAGAAGAAGCAATTACCGCTGCCCTTAATGCCGTAAAAGACATGATTAACACCGCTGTTGGCTTTGCATTGCTGTGATTGAGAAAGGTAAGGTGTTTAGTTATAGCCATCTCTCCCTCTCTCTATATATATAGTGGGCACTGATTAGTTAATTTGATTAGTTAAATAAGTTCTTGATTGCCTGCCATAAAGAGGTCGATTTCTCATCGGTTGTTTCTACCGCTTTTTTGCTTATTTTTTTAGTGTCTTCCCAAACCGCTTGACTGTCTTCCTTAATTTCTTTGCCTAGTTCGCCAATATTTTCACCGACACTCTTACCTACTTTACTGCTGACTTCTTTGGTTTCTTGCCATACATCGGCACTGGTTTCTTTGGTGGCTTCCCACGCAGTCGCACCAGTTTTTTTAGAGGCTTCTATGGTGTCTTTTGCACTGTCAGCGGCTTTATTCCATAAACCCTCTTGCTCTTTCTCATCTGCTAGGGCGCTAGGGGCATGTAGCGATATGGCCAGTAGCGTTAAAATAAACGTGTTTTTCATGCGATCACCTGTTTTAATGTCATTCTCGAATATAAGTATCATCGTATCATAGCAATAACTCAATAAAGGTAGTATACCGTTATGCCATTAGATATTGAGATTAGAGAAATTCCTTTGGATGACCGTTTGCTGGGCATCCGCCAAACAGTATTATGGCCAGATAAGGCGTTGTCATCCTTGCGGGTGGCGGGTGATGAAAATGCTCTGCATTTTGGGTGTTTCTTAGGGCGTAAGCTGTCAGAGAATAAGCTGGTGGGCGTAGCGTCTATTTATATCACTCAACACACTGCCCGACTAAGAAAGTTTGCTACTTTAGCTGATTATCAGCATCAAGGTATCGGCAGCACATTGCTATCTTATATAGTAGACGTTATCGGTACTAAAGATGTCAGCTACTTTTGGTGTGATGCCCGAGCAAGTGCCACTCTGTTTTATGAAAAATTTGGCATGCAAAAAGAAGGCGATATTTTTTATAAATCTACGATTCCTTATTATCGAATGAGTAAGGAAATTAGCAATACATATTCGGCTTCCTAACAATTTGAAAACTAACCAATATAAAGGCTAACCCTTATGGAATTAACCGTATTTTTATCCGGTGAAATACACACCGATTGGCGCGACCAAATTAAGCAGGCGTGCAAAGCTGAAGGCTTAGATATTATCTTTACATCAGCAATTACACATCACGAAACCAGTGATGCCGCAGGAGATGTCTTAGGCTCAGAAGATAAGTCATTTTGGCGAGATCATAAATCGGCTAAGGTGAATGCTATACGTATTAAAACCTTAATTGATAACTGTGATGTGGCGATTATTCGCTTTGGGGATAAATACAAACAGTGGAATGCCGCCTTTGATGCAGGTTACTGTTCAGCTCTAGATATTCCTTATATCACGTTGCATGACGAAAGTATTATCCACCCACTAAAAGAAGTGGATGCTGCTGCCATGGCTTGGGCAACAGAACCTCAGCAAGTAGTAGAGATTTTAAAGCACATTGTTAGCGATGTATAAAAGCGATGTATAAAAGCG
>AEVK01000028.1 GCA_000209515.2 gamma proteobacterium IMCC1989 | reverse complement strand
TTATGAATTTCTCAGTAAAAAATATGATCGCCTATTAACTGGCACTGCTAGCGCGCGCTAATACTACGCATTATTAACAGACATAAAAAAAGTGCCATTTGGCACTTTTTTTATGTCTGCTGATTAGTCATGAATAACCGTAATCAATTACCGTAACTCATTAAACGCTGGTAGCGTTTTTCTAATAGCTCATCAATCGGCTGTGTCATTAACTCATCGACTTGAGAAGATAGGCGCGTTTGCAAGCTTAGCGCCATAGCATCGATATCGCGATGCGCTCCACCTAATGGCTCTAGAATCGTTTCATCAACAATACCCAGCTCTTCTAATACATTAGATGTCACACCCATCGCTTCAGCAGCCAGTGGCGCTTTATCAACGGTTTTCCAAATGATGTTTGCGCAGCCTTCAGGCGAAATCACAAAGTAAGTCGAATATTGCAACATGTTGAGCTGATCGCCCACACCGATAGCCAGTGCGCCACCAGAAGAGCCTTCGCCGATCACGGTGCAAATAATCGGGGTACGTAAACGGGACATGACCGCTAAGTTTTGTGCAATCGCCTCACTAATACCACGCTCTTCGCTATCAATACCAGGGTATGCCCCCGGGGTGTCGATCAGTGTCAGTACGGGCATTTTAAAACGTTCGGCCATTTCCATTAAACGTAATGCTTTACGATAGCCTTCTGGCTTTGGCATACCAAAGTTACGTTTTACTTTATCACTAACACTGCGACCTTTTTCTTCGCCAATGACCATCACGGGCTTGCCGTCTAAACGAGCAACACCACCCACAATAGCGTGATCATCACCAAAATGACGGTCGCCGTGCAACTCATCCCAGTCGGTAAAAATACGCTTGATGTAGTCAGTGGTATAAGGGCGTTGGGGATGACGGGCAACTTTCACCACATCCCAAGCGCTCAGGTTAGAGTAAATACTCTCTGTTAACTTGGTGCTTTTTTCACGCAGTTTATTTATTTCTTCGGTAATATTGAGGTCGTTATCATTTCCGACCAATTGCAATTCTTCGATCTTGCCTTCAAGTTCAGCAATCGGCTGTTCGAAATCGAGATAATTTGGATTCATAGTGGGTGTTTAACCTACTTAGTCATTCAGTTATGGGATTAAATCACGGCCTTGGTACAGACTTTCTGCAGAGCAATAGATAGAGTAAATAAGTATTACTCTATGACAGGCCAAATAAAAGCATAAGATACGCTAAAGTCACTATTTAGTCGAGTCAGATTCGCTGCTATTAATAGGATAAACCGCCGTTTGCCGGTAGCCGGTATGCACGGTTATCAAACCCGCCCATTCGCTATCTAATTCTGTATCCCCACTATCCATTAATAACGGTCGATGCTCTAACTCGGCTAATTTACTGGGTGTAATCAGCACAAGTGTTTGCGCTTTTGTCACGCGCCGTAAAACGGCCGCATTTAATTGCTGATTGCCTCGGCCAATAATATGTCCCTGACCACCAATCGCAGTAATCAATAATACCACTGGATGATGGGGATGCTGCTCTAGTAGCGCTTCTAGTTGAGGAGCTGTCGCGTCCATCGAAATCAGCTCGCGTCCTAAC
>AEVK01000029.1 GCA_000209515.2 gamma proteobacterium IMCC1989 | reverse complement strand
TTTGATCCCCTACCGACTCACCCAGCGGCGTCTGCAACTCTTCCGCGATACGCGTAGCAACGGTACGCGCCGCAATACGTCGTGGCTGAGTATGGCCAATCATGCCGCGTACACCGCGCCCAATTGACAAACATATTTTGGGTAATTGTGTGGTTTTACCGGAGCCAGTTTCGCCTGCCAATACCACCACTTGATGCTTTGCTATGGTCTCTGCAATTAATTCGCGCTTTTCGCTAATAGGTAATTCGGCAGGGAAGGTAACTGTCGGCAAAGCAGCACGTCGCTGCTCTACCCGCGCATGAGATGCGTCTATTTGTGCTGTTAATTTATCCCAAGCCTTCTCGTTTATTTGTTCATCAGACACATTTTTTTCTGGAGGCAGCGATTTTTTCAATGTGACAAACTGGCGAGACATTTGTGAGGACAAGCGAAAAAAATCCTTCGTCATCACGTCATTCAGTAAAGTACGGTAGTGCGTTAGCTTATCGGACATATTGGGCGCGATGAGGGTATTGGAAGTATTCAGTGTATTAGGGTTATCGGGCGTAGACAAAAAAAGAACTCACTGACAATGAAGTGTAAAAAATAATATTGGGCGTATGTAGATAATAATTTTTATGGCGAAGGTGGCAACTCAACTACCATCATTTTTCCATCGGTACCATGTACTGAATCCTGCCCTTTAATCGTAATTAAACGAACAGGCTCTGGAATCGTTAGCGTTAAACTGCGAGTAAACGGCTGCTCATTCACATGGGGATGGTGTAATACTCTCTCACCAATTAACTTGCCATCTTCATCAAAAACCAACCACACATTGGCATAATGATCCCAACCAGTATCCCCGTGAGATAAGGTCACAGCAATACGGTATTGCCGCTCCCCTAAAGGATCAACCTTTACACCTAGCACATTTGCATCACCCGCCAACACACTGTTTGAACTTAACAAAAACATTCCAGTTATTACGCTAAAAAACATAGCCTTAACGTTATTCTTCACCTAAAAAACCTCCTGACTGATGCGCCCACAAGCGCGCATAGATACCACCAGAATGGATTAATTCTTGGTGACTACCTTGCTCAACGATATAGCCTTCATCCATTACAATTAAGCGATCCATTGCCGCAATCGTCGAAAGACGGTGGGCGATAGCGATCACGGTTTTGCCTTCCATTAATTGATATAAACTTTCTTGAATAGCGGATTCGACTTCTGAGTCCAAAGCCGAGGTAGCTTCATCCAATACCAGAATGGGGGCGTCTTTTAGTAGGACACGCGCAATCGCAATACGTTGCCTCTGACCACCGGATAATTTCACACCTCGCTCACCCACTTGCGCATCGTAGCCGGTGGCCTGATGGCTATCGACTAAGTCCTGAATAAACGTATGGGCTTGCGCTTTAATGGCAGCAGCGATTAACTCTTCTTCGGTAGCATCGGCTTTGCCGTATAGAATATTCTCTCGAATCGTTCGGTGTAATAGAGAGGTATCTTGGCTCACAACTCCAATCGCCGAACGCAAACTGCCTTGCTGCACCGTATTAACATCTTGTCCGTCGACCTTAATAGTGCCGCTTTCTACCTCATGAAAACGTAATAGCAAGTTCACCAAAGTGGATTTACCTGCACCAGACCGCCCCACTACACCGACTTTTTCGCCTGAACGAATCGCCAACGATAGCTCATCAATCACACCACTGCCTTTGCCGTAATGAAATCCAATACGGTCAAAAACAATCTCACCTTTGTTAACCTGTAATGGTGGTGACGTATGATCATCGACAATCGTCGTCTTCACGGATAATGTATTAATGCCATCTTGCACCGTGCCTACATTTTCAAACAATGCCGAGACTTCCCACATAATCCATTGCGACATGCCGTTTAAGCGCAGAATCAAGCTCATAGCTATCGTGATGGCTCCTGCCGTTGTCGAGCCTTCCATCCATAAATAAATCGCCAATGCTGCCACGCTAAAGAACAGTAACGCATTAAGGCTCCACACCACACACTGCAACACAGTGACCAAACGCATTTGAGGATGCACCGAATCCAAGAACAACTGCATACTCTCTTTGGCATAGGCAAGCTCTTTGGCATCATGGGAAAACAACTTCACCGTACTAATATTGGTATAACTATCGACAATACGCCCCATCATCGTCGAGCGAGCATCAGCCTGTATTGTCGACACACGCTTAAGACGTGGGATGAAAAAAACCAAAACAGACACATAAAGTACCACCCAGACAAGCAACGGCAGAACTAATCGAATATCTGAATCACCAATCAGAAATAACATACCGATAAAATAGACCACCACAAATAGCAGAACATCTAATATCTTCATTACCGATTCACGCACGGCTAAAGAGGTTTGCAAGACTTTCGTCGCCAAGCGGCCAGCAAATTCGTTCTGATAAAACGAGATGCTTTGAGACAATAAATAACGGTGAGCTTGCCAGCGAATAATCATTGGGTAATTACCCAATAAGGTTTGATGAATAACCAAGGAGTGCAGCAATACCGTTACCGGCAATACAATCAACACCAAGCCCGCCATCCACCACAAAGTAGACGCCTCTTCCTGCAAAAAAGTAGCCGGATCTTTGGTCGACAACCAGTCCACCAAACTTCCGAGAAAGCCAAATAAAGTCACTTCAATAAGTGCTAATGCGCCGGTTAATATGGCCATCATCAACAGATACGGCGCTACATCACGAGTATAATGCCAACAAAACGCCAACAAGCCATTAGGCGGTTGTGTGGGTTCTTGCTCAGGAAAAGGAGGAATAAGGCGTTCAAAAAAAGAAAACATAAAAAACCAGAATGACGGATACAATACAGAAAAATACACGTACGAAAAAAGATACTTAGTTTACCATCTTACGTTGCCATGTGAGGGGCTGGTTTTATACATTAAGGAATAAATTACGCTCTAAAAACAAGAGCCACTAAACATAGCCATCCTTGATGGAAGTTTTTATTGGTGCTTGATGAGGGGTTTATGAGGACTTTATGAGAACTTCATTCAATTCTACTGGAGACAGGCCAAAGAATCTTTATCAGCGCAATAAACTAGGCGCCACACCTAGATACCGCGTAAATGCCATACTCATATGCGAGTGAGACGAAAAACCGCAAGCCAACGCGATATCACTAAGGCCTTGTTTCGTAGAACATAAGCGATTGCGTGCGGTACTTAACCGCTTTTGAATAAGATAATCAAAAGGTGAGACCCCAACACTTATTTTGAACAAGCGAGAAAAGTGCCCCGCCGACAGTGCCAACACTCCCGCCATATCCAACACCGAAATTGGCTGATCGATATTCGCAGCAATATACTCGTCCAGCCTATTTAACTGCCTTGCACCCAGAACATAATGAATAGACTCCTTACTAACCGTTAGCGCTTGCACAACATCGTGTGCCAATTGCTCTACCAATGAATTATCCATAACGCTATTAGCAATCAGCTGTTTTCTTAATGTTCGCGCAGCCTGTATAGCGCTGACAGATAACAGCTGATTAACCGACTGCTTACAATCAATTTCAGAATGCCATTTAGGCGCAAGGGATAAGGTGAGGTATTCGCCACCCACCGCAGACTCCGAAAACACATCACAGCCCGCAGGGATAACAGCGAATGAATTTGCCTGCCGATAAAAATCATCACGTCTGTCAGTACCAAAACTATGTACACCTACTTGCGACTCAAAGGCAAAACCAATGGCATGGGTTTGAGGCGTATAGGCCGCCGAATAAGCTGCGCTAGGAAGCAATTCAACAACCGAGCCATCAACGCCACAAATACGGGTTGATTTAGGTAAAGTCATTGCGGCGCTAGTATTATTCATACTTCATTTTATATGCCAAACACATCATTTAATCAATCATTTGCCTTAAAAAATGTCAGGATATTGATAGCGCAACATCTTAACGACTACATATACTAAACGTGTTAAGTAAAATAATATTTAATTACGTGAGAAGGAATGACAAAATGAAAACAATTGGCCTACTAGGCGGCATGAGCTGGGAAAGCACCTCCGGTTATTATCAAAAAATCAACCAAGGTATTCGTCAAACATTGGGTGGCTTGCACTCTGCCAAAATAGCCATGTACAGCGTTGACTTTGATCCTATCGAGAAACTTCAACATAAAGGCGACTGGGAAGGTACAGCCGCTATACTCGCCGATGCCGCGCAAAAAATAGAGCGCGCAGGTGCAGATTTTTTACTCATTTGCACCAACACCATGCACAAAGTAGCACCACAAATAGAAAACGCTATTAGCATTCCCATTCTTCATATTGCTGATGCCACCGCAGAAACATTAGTGGAAAAAGGCATTAAGAACGTCGGCTTACTCGGCACCGCCTTCACGATGGAACAAGACTTTTACAAAGGTCGCCTGAGTGAAAAGTATGGTCTCAAAGTTCATACTCCCAACGAAGCCGATAGAGCTATCGTCCACAATGTGATTTATCAGGAGCTTTGCTTGGGGCAAGTGAAAGAGAAATCAAAACTAGAATACTTACGTATTATTGCTGCCCTAGCCGAACAAGGGGCAGAAGCCGTGATTTTAGGTTGTACAGAAATAGGAATGCTCATCCAGCAAAGTGATACATCGGTAACATTGCTAGATACCACCGCTATCCATGCAGAAAAAGCAGTGGCTTATGCAATAATTGAATAATTCAGAGTGTTATTTTTAGTGTGATCTAATTAAGAGGTGAATACTATAGAAAAATGGCGGGAAAAAATTAAGATATATTTTGAGTAGCCAAAAAGCTCACATCAATTTATTTAACACTTCCGTTAGCTCATCTAAAGTATCTTCTGGGAAGAGTAATAGTAAATCGCAATTAAAAGTGTTGTTTTCAATATGGTAATTAATTTCAACACTGACTAACTGGTGGGAATTAGCAATAGACTCCATTTGGATAGAGTTCAACGGGACGTGCATACTATTAACAATAGGAGAGCCAGTCTCTACTGTGTTTTCGATCATCTCGCCTAGACGCTCAAAACACGTTTTGTTAATAGTTTCACAAAGGTCATGTAACAACGTTTTAATGCCATCATCATCAACTAATGAACGGCCAGTGAAGCGGGCAAGATCATCAATACTTTCATCGTTAATAACGATAAGCGCGTAACAATTTAAGCCACTAAACTTAAATAGCTGGCTAATAGAGGAAAGGCGATCATAACCCTCAACCTGCTTTAGAGAATCAATTAGGTGTTCGGAATTGACACAACGTATAACCGGAATAGGGAGATTAACGAAGGTATCGGTAAAATTAGCCAGTGACTCAGCCGCGGCTCCCATTGCCACATTGGTAATTTCTTGTAAGCAGTCACGCTGATCTTCATTAAGAGGTAGGGATAGGCTCATAAGGCATCTCTTTTACACTGTATTCCGGTGATATATACAACATTGAAAATGGTTTAGCTTTCCATTAACCCATATTGAGTGAGTACCGCTTGCAACTTTTCTTTACTCACGGGTTTTTTGATGAAATCAATAGCGCCAAATTTCATCACGCGATCTCGTGCTTCTGGTTGGATATCACCTGAAATCACAACGATCATAGCATTGAGGCCTTCATTGAATACATGTTCTAGAACACCATAGCCGTCCATTTCCGGCATCGTCAGGTCGAGAAAAACCATTTCACCTTTACCCTCTCGGATAGCAGCTAGCCCTTCAACACCATTAGTGGCAAAGGTGATATCCACATCCCATGCATCGGGAAGTGAACGAGCCACCTGCTTTCGAGCCATATTAGAGTCATCACAGATTAATAGAGGTATCGCCATAGGTCTCACACAATTGGTCTAGTTCAATTATTGGTTAATACACTGTTCCCACGGAAACTCAGTGTTTATCAAAGACTTGTGTATAGGTAGGGTGTGTTACTTGAAAGTAAGTATCTACACATGCAAAAGCCCTTTCTCTGATAAGTATAGACATAAATTCACAATCGCTAGGATTTTTTATAATGATTTTTGCATTAAAAGATAAATACCAAAGTAATACTTAGCATTATTGATGTAATCCGATAGATAAATATGATTTGCTCATCATTCTTTAAACATAAAGATAATAAAACGTATAAAATGAGCCTTAAATCATCTATATACAAGGTTTTTCGTCATGATCACGATTTATCACAACCCTCGCTGCTCAAAATCGCGGCAGACTTTAGCACTTATTGAAGCAAGTGGAATAACACCTTCTATCGTTCTTTATTTAGAAAACCCACTAACAATTGCTGAAATACAAGGTTTACTGAGTAAATTAGATATGTCCGCACGGGATATCATCCGCAAAGGAGAAGATGCGTACAAACAGAATAATCTAGGCGATATGACGTTAACTGAAGAGACGTTGATACAAGCAATAGCGAATGCACCTAAATTACTAGAGCGCCCTATTGTCGTCAAAGGCAATAAAGCCATTATGGGACGGCCACCAGAAAACGTATTGGCGTTACTGTCATGAATAACACTTATATTCTTATTCTGTACTACAGCACGCATGGTGCGACCGAAAAAATGGCGCAGCAATTAGCGCGGGGAGTTGAACTATCCGGCATGGAAGCTCGACTACGCACAGTTCCTAAAATATCTGCCGAAATAGAAGCCGTTGCCCCAAGTGTTCCAGATACAGGAGCGGTCTACTGCTCTAATGACGACTTAAAAGACTGTAGTGGCTTATTGCTTGGTAGCCCTACTCGCTTTGGCAATATGGCAGCACCACTGAAGTATTTTCTAGATAGCACGAGCAGCCAATGGCTCAATGGAGACTTAATCGACAAACCTGCCGCAGTATTTACCTCGACAGGTAGCTTACATGGCGGTCAAGAAAGCACTTTATTGAGCATGATGTTACCGTTATTACACCACGGAATGATTATTACCGGCTTACCTTATAGCGAGCCGTCACTCATGACGACGAAAACAGGGGGGACTCCTTATGGAGCTTCTCACTTAGCCGGTAGCAAAAGTAACAACGCCCTGAGTGATGATGAAATTCAACATTGCCAAGCCCTAGGCAAGCGTGTCGCTACTATTGCTAAAAACATGTTGGCAGCAAAGAAGTAACTCTTAGACTCTCGTTTACTAAATACTTGTTACTACATACTCTTTTAACACAAATACTTTCACTCAGAACAACACTATTGACGAGCCAGACTTATGCTAACGACTAACAAAAACCTTAACTACATGTTAATCGCCACATATTTTGGCTACTTTGGATTATTAAGTTTAATCGCTTACACCTATGCTATAGACGAAAACCACTCTTGGAAGCTATTGATATTTCAATCACTGCCATTGTTACTCGTGCTACCAGGCATAATCAAAACACATTTTCGCGCCCACAGCTGGTTATGCTTTGTGATTTTGGTGTATTTTATGGCGTATGTAGTCGAGGTAGGATCACCGTTAGGAGAATTGACTGACTGGATTGGATTAGGCTTATCTATCGTCGTTTTTGTGGGTGCGATGATGTCTAGCCGCTATTTACAGCGCTTGTAAATAAGCAAACTAACTACAAAACCTGCTTTACAAACGGAATGGTTATATGGCGCTGTTCTGATAGAGAGGCTGAATCTATTTTGTGCAATAAGGTCATAAGCTGCCGGAGGTCGCGACTATAGTGATTAAATATAAACTGTATAACGTCATCACTGATTCGCAGGCCGAGGTTTTGACTTCGTAGAATCAACACCTTGCGCTTGTCTTCATCGCTTAATGCTTCTAGCGAATAACTCATCCCCCATTGTAGGCGCGAGTGTAAATCTGCTAATGAGATACCTAACTCTCTAGGAGCTATCTGCGATCCGATCACCAACTGTTTTTGCCCATCACGTAAACGGTTATACAAATGAAAAACAGCTAATTCCCACTCAGTCACACCGCAAATACATTGAACATCATCTAAAATAACGACATCTATTGTATCTAGTCCTGCCAACACGTCTGCTGCTGGATATTGAATCATGTCTCGCAATGGAAAATAAACAATGTTTAGCTGCGGGTTATCATGCTGAATAGCTTGTAATACATGGCTGACGCCGCTGCCCTCGCCCCACAAGTAAAAGAAGCGTTCATCTTGTTGAATAAAGGATTTCAGCGCAGAAATAGTGAGCGCACTACTTTCTGAAATATATAAATTTTCAAACGTCGCCTCTGCAGATAAAGGCATTGGTAATGGCAGTTGCTTAAACATAGGGGCTAGCGCGGCTCACTACCGCTCCATGTAAATGCGGCATCGATAACTGGGACTGCTCTTGGTACTACTCTTGGTACTAGTCTTGGCGCTGCAACAGACTCGTCTAGAATGGCATCGACGACATCATCAATTTCACTATTGAGCTCTTTAGTTAATTCTTTCGAAGTGTCTAGCGGGACGGTATCGATAGCTTCATCTTTAACAGGCTCTACTACTGGAGGATATTTTTCTACAAACTGCTCTACAGGGATACTTTGCAAAATGGGCAGACTCGATAATTGCTGGCGCAACCTTGTATAGTCACCTTGATAGCGCAGATCGATAAGGAGATGACTATGGTTCACCTTTTTCAACATAACATGGCTGACAGTCGATAGATTACGGAGACTTTCTAGCAACTCTGCGTAGGCAGAGAAGTCAAACACATTATCAACACCAATCGCTATGTGCGATGCTAAGGCACCATCACTTGATACAACAACAGCATTTGCTTTCGCCAATACACTAACGACTTGATCCATCACTTTTTGAACAACGACTGTCGCGTTATCACCGTCAACATCAACACCATATGAACGCCCATTGTAGATAAGCACAAAGTTACCACGCAATTGAACAGCAGAGACTGAAACGATACGCCCAGCCAACACACCATCGGCACCATAACGAGCAGACGCTCGATTAATAGCGCGCTCATCTCTCGCCCACAACCGAGTAGCCGTAAGCTCTTGCCTATCCGTTAAATCCAGTAATGGCATTGCCAGCGGCAAGCCACGAATGTCCGCTGTGCGTTTGAATGCATTAATTGGAGTCGAACCTGAACCCAAAATACGCTTGCCGGATTCATCGGCAGCAACCCACAGCAATATTTCTGGTCGAACGTTTGGCCACACGGGTAATTGCGCCGTTTGTAAAACACGCTGAATAGCGGATTCTGAAAATTGTAACCAAAGCTCTTGAGCGGGACGACTGGCACCGGCTATCGTGATCACCTCATCTGTTGTTCTATAACGATATTGACTCACATAAGCACTAGGCTTGGAGAGCGCCTGAACGACTGCGGCTTGCTTGACCGACTGCGCATCGCCAGTGACACGGACAAACACTGACGCCAAACCTGCTCTCATTGCTTGAAGTCGTAGATTTTCTGATTGGTCCAACACCAGCTGTGTATGTGTGTACAAATCCACTTGTTTTTCAGCGTTAGCAACACTGATTCCTGTGCTGAACCATGACAACGTCAGTAGCAATACTGGATAAACTAGAGGGTTAACATGCTTTTTTATAGTGCTTATAGTACTTACCATAAAACGTACAATACCACCCATAAAGCTCGCCATATGTGAACTCGACAACATAACTGATTACTCTCATTTCGAATGGCCGCTAGTTTGACAGAATCGCGTAAAAAATCCACTGTCAATCAAACCCCGCAAACTGGTAGAATAGCCGCCTTTTTACTCAATCACTGATTCAACTATCATTTATCATTCAACCATCAACAATGGCCATATCCTTTATGAACAATAAGCCCTCTGCCAATACAACCTCTATTAGCTACAAAGACGCTGGCGTCGATATTGATGCAGGCACTGCATTAGTTGAACGTATTAAAGGCGTCGCTAAACGTACTCGCAGACCCGAAGTCATGGCTGGACTAGGCGGTTTTGGCGCGTTGTGTGAACTCCCAGAAGGATACAAAAAGCCAGTATTGGTGTCGGGTACTGATGGCGTAGGAACAAAACTCCGCTTAGCAATGGACTTAGGCAAGCACGACACTATTGGTATTGATTTGGTAGCCATGTGTGTTAACGATCTTATAGTAGCAGGCGCTGAGCCTTTATTTTTCCTTGATTATTACGCTACAGGCAAACTCAATGTTGATGTCGCAGCAGATGTCGTTACAGGTATTGGTGAAGGCTGCTTACAGTCTGGCTGCTCATTAGTTGGTGGGGAAACCGCTGAAATGCCGGGCATGTACGAAGGTGAAGATTATGACCTTGCAGGCTTCTGTGTGGGCGTAGTCGAAAAAGACGAAATCATTGATGGCAATAACGTTGCCACTGGCAATGTATTAATTGGCCTAGCATCAAGCGGCCCTCATTCTAACGGCTACTCTCTTATCCGTAAGATTTTAGAAGTGAATAATTTAAGTGCCGACAAGGGCGACCTTGATCAAGAAGTCGATGGCGTACCGCTAAAAGATGCCCTAATGGCACCGACACGTATTTATGTAAAATCATTACTTAACTTAATGAAACACGTGCCTGTCCACGCACTGTCACACATTACGGGCGGCGGCTTGCTAGAAAACCTACCTCGCGTCTTACCAGAAAACAGCTGCGCTGTGATTGATACCGCTAGCTGGGAAATCCCTGCCGTATTCAAATGGTTACAACAAGCGGGTAATGTCGAGCAAACCGAAATGTACCGCACACTTAATTGCGGTGTCGGCATGGTGATCTGCGTTGACGCGGACAAGCAAGAACAAGCGCTACAGCTCCTCAACGATGCCGGTGAAAACGCATGGGTTATTGGGCATGTTGCTGCGGCTCAAGAAAACGACGAACAAGTGCTTTTAAAATAAACTGGCCAGCATAAGCCAACCAACACTCAAGGCATTAGAAATAATATAGCTATGGCATCACCCACATCAAACGATTCGTCAACCAACGGGCATTGCCGCGTTGTTGTACTCATTTCTGGCAGCGGCTCAAACCTACAAGCCTTAATTGATGGACAACAACAAAACACACTTCCCATCTCTATTGTCGGCGTTATCAGCAATAAGCCCGACGTTTATGGCTTACAGCGAGCCGATCTAGCGAGCATCCCTCACTGCGTAGTCAACCATCGCGACTACGACGGTAGAGAGTCATTTGATCAGGCATTATCAAATGCCATTGATCAATACCAGCCGGATCTCGTCATACTAGCGGGATTTATGCGCATCCTCACGGCTGACTTTGTACGCCATTATCAAGGACGCATGCTGAACATTCATCCGTCACTACTGCCAAAATATCAAGGACTACACACTCATCAGCGGGCACTAGACGCCAACGATCAGCAACACGGCGTCACCGTACATTTTGTGACAGAAGAGCTAGATGGTGGCCCTACGATCATCCAAGCCATTGTTCCCATTGTTGACGGTGATACAATCGACACATTAGCAAAACGCGTACAAATGCAAGAGCACATCATTTACCCTATGGCTGTCGAATGGTTCGCCACTGGACGATTACGCTTAGATACAAAAAGCACGCAAAGCACACAAAACACACAAAAAGTCCTACTGGATAATGAACCTTTAGCGACTCATGGCTATCAGATAGATAGTACACTCGCTAAGGCATAGCACAGATAGCACAGAAGGATAAATATGATGAATAAAACTGCCAAGCTCAGCTCCCTACTCCAAATACCGTCTAAAAAGCTTGGAGCATTATTCACATCCTCATTGATCACCTTAGCCACACTAAGCTTCACTCATCACGCTACAGCCACCTCAAGCAGCGCTACAGTAGCGACCACCCCTGCTACGATAGATAAGCACATACCCGTTATATTTACTGCTCACTATAAAGCCAACATCAAAGGCTTTGCAGTCAAAGCGAGTAGAGAGCTCAAAGCTTTAGAAAGCGGACAATTTGCATTGTCATTCAATGCGACTTCTTGGGCTGCAGAAGTAGAAGAAACGTCTATATTCAACTGGAAAAATGGGAAAATCCAACCAATATCGTATCGTTATTTTCAAACCGCTTTTGGCAAAAAGAAGGAACAAAAATTAGCGTTTAATAACACTGACAACACCATTGATAGCGACAACAATGGCGAACAGCAGATCATCACACAAACAAGCCATACCCTAGACAAACTGAATTACCAACTACAACTGCAGCAAGACCTACTCGCTAATCATAGCGGCTTTGAATACACTATCGTCGACAAAGGCAACCTGAAAAACTATCGCTTTGAAACCCTCGGCGAAGAAACCATCGACACAAACTCGGGTTCACTACACACGATCAAAGTAAAAGTTATTAGAGAAAACAAAGAAAAAACCACCTATATATGGTTTGCGAAAGATTGGAATAATCTGCTAGCCAAACTAGAGCAGTACAAAGGTGATAAACAAACACTGGCTATTCACCTAGACACCGCCACCGTTAACAACATACCCGTTAAAGGCAACTGAAAAAGCTCCAAATAAGATCAACCAAAGCACACCAACTAATCGGCAACCGCCTATCATCCATCTCATCCACCACAGGACTCCACCATGCAAATTAGCAAAGACTTAGTCGCTAGCATTCACTACACCCTTAAAAACGCTGACGGCGAAGTCCTAGACACTTCCGAAGGCCAAGAGCCACTACACTACGTGCATGGCGCTCAGAACATCGTACCCGGCCTAGAGAAAGAACTGGAAGGCAAAACAACTGGCGATAAGCTTTCTGTTGCTGTTGAGCCTATTGATGGCTACGGCGAATACAATGCTGAACTGATTCAAGAACTACCCAAAGATATGTTTGCTGGTGTAGACACCATCGAAGTAGGCATGGAGTTTCAGGCACAAACACCTGAAGGCGGCATGCAAATTATCGAAGTCAAAAGCATAGATGGCGATAAAATCACGGTTGACGGCAATCACCCAATGGCAGGTCAAACACTGCACTTTGACGTTGAAATCACCGACGTACGTGAAGCCACCAAAGATGAGCTAGAACATGGCCACGTACACAGCGAAGGCTGCGACCACTAAAAAGCCATTTCAGGACGTACGGACGACCTATACCTGATACGGCAAGAGCTAAACAACACGTTACCTTTCAGAAAAAAAGCCAACATATGTTGGCTTTTTTT
>AEVK01000030.1 GCA_000209515.2 gamma proteobacterium IMCC1989 | reverse complement strand
GGCATCTGCCGTAACAGCAACACTCGCCACGGCACCAGTATCGCTATTGACACCTGTTGGAATATCAATCGCTAATACAGGCCAACCTTGCGAGGTTTTCGCGGCATTCATCGCGATGACTGCTTGGCTTATATTTTCACGTAATTCGCCTTGGCTGCCGGTACCTAACAGCGCATCAATAAGAACGGTATGTTGTCCTTGCATTAGCTGGCTATCGATAAATGCCGCCGCATCAAATGCACGGCATTCCACACCTTCTTGCAGAGCATATTCAGAGGCAACAGAGGCTGTGCTGTCTTTTGCTGGCTCGCCCAATGTCCATAGCGTTACGTCGATATTGCGCTGTTTCGCTAGAGCAGCTATCACATAGCCATCGCCACCGTTATTCCCAGTACCGCAAAACAGATGCAGGGCCGTTGTTTTTGGCCAAAGATCAAATATACAATCAAACGCTTTACGCCCTGCACGCTTCATCAGCACAATCGCGGGGATACCTTCGTGTTGCATAACGAGATTATCTAGCTCTACCACTTGCTGTGACAAATATAAGGACTGAGAAAATGAGTAAGCGCAAGGAGATGTAGATGACATAAAAAACTCTTAAAAAAGCTAAGGTTGAGAGGTTTAAAGAAGAACCCTAAAGGAAAGTCCCAAAGGACGACTCTAAAAATGCTGTCCATTATAAGCTAACCACTTTAAGATAACAGCTGTGCCAGTACGATAGTTCTCTACGCAACAAGCCCATAAAGCTAACCTCTTCAGATAAGCACCTCTATTCATGACCATATATTCCAAACCATCTTGTGGTATACCCAACGACGAACACCCCGCTATGCTGCAGTTAGCAGAGCAGGTGCATGAGTGGGGGCGAGAGCTGGGGTTTCAACAAGTTGGTATTACCGATGTTGATTTGGGCAAACACCGAGAGCATTTGCAAACGTGGTTGGACAATCGTTATCACGGTGAAATGCAATGGATGGAAACTCATCAAGACTTACGTAATGACCCTGCACAACTCGTCCCTGATACCGTACGCATTATTTCTGCACGTATGGATTATTTACCGGAAAATCCACAACACATTCAAATATTAAAGCAGCCCGACAAGGCATACATTTCTCGTTACGCATTAGGACGGGATTATCACAAGCTCATTCGCAAACGTCTTGCCACGCTCGCAAAAAAACTCGAACAACGCTATACCCATCTGGCAGCAGAACATCATTGGCCATTAGATACGATTCCTCAACGCCCCTTTGTTGATAGCGCCCCTGTGTTAGAAAAAGCTGTAGCCGAAAAAGCCGGTTTAGGCTGGATTGGCAAACATACATTGGTATTAAATAAAGAGGCAGGAAGTTGGTTTTTTTTGGGTGAGGTGTTAACCAATATTCCTCTACCTATTAATAAAATCGTCGCTGAAAACAAGTGTGGTGATTGCACCGCTTGTTTGAAGGTTTGTCCAACTGATGCCTTTGTAGCGCCCTACACATTGGATGCCACTCGTTGCATTTCATATTTAACCATTGAGTTAAAAGCCTCTATACCCGAAGAATTTCGCGAGCCTATTGGTAACCGTGTATTTGGCTGCGACGACTGTCAAGCTATTTGCCCGTGGAATAAATACGCTAAGCATACTGAAGAGAATGATTTTTCTCCCCGACATCAATTACAAAACAGCGATCTTGTCACACTGTTTACATGGACAGAGGAGGAGTATTTAAAGAACACAGAAGGTTCAGCCATTCGTCGTATTGGCTACGAACGCTGGCTGCGCAACTTAGCGGTTGGACTGGGAAACGCACCAAAATCACAAGCGATTGTTAATGCACTCATTCAACGAGAAAACCATCCTTCAGAGATGGTACAAGAGCATGTAAAATGGGCGATTGAACGACAGAAAAGCACAAAAAAAAGTAAGCGAAAAATAAAGCGTACTATTTAACACCCGCCAAGAACATCGCTCTACAAAAAACTAGCTCAGTTCATTTCCTTACGCTTGCCCCTTAATTTTTCTTGCTGCTGTTTAACAAATTGCGATTTCATTATGTAGTTTTTATCTGGCACACTTGGCGCCTTAAGCATAGCATCAGACTGTTTACTTGATCCGCTCACTAATGATTTAATCAAAACAGCTTCGGGTAAGTTTTTCCAATATTTCTTAGGTATTTCTGACTGCATGGCTTTCACTTTTAGCCTTGCAGGATTAAAAATATTTTCATAATAGGTCAGCCACAACCGTTCTAAATCATCATCTATATTAGGAGGTTTTGCTATTCCAGTGGTAAAGGTCAGTTCCGCTCTATTCCAGTGGGCGCATAAATCGGGCGTTAGAATAGACCAACACATATTGCTAAAGCGCTTTCTAAAAAAAGGCGATTTCTCACGAACAATAAGATGCTCAGGTTCAAACCAAGCCACATAATGTTCGTACGTCGTCGGCACGTCATTTTCAGCGTCGTCAATATTGACGCTTTTAAAACGAACAAATGCAGCCATTTTATGTTTATCTCGTGACACTGTTTTTTGCATGGCGAGCAGTTGTGATACTTGCTTATCTATCACCATGCTTAGCAAAGCTTTATCTTCAAATAATAACCGCCATGCAACACTATATAAAAGGCTCCATTTACGATCATCTCGAAAACAGGCAACACTTTCCGCCAGACTAAAAAATGCCTGCGGAATACGCAACTGGGAATGAACGATGGGCTTGGCAACAATAGGAGATTTTTCGTCATCAACAAACAAGCTGTGCTGCTGGCTTTCCCATGCCACATCATTCGGTGTCACGCCACGCATTAACAGCTCTCGTGCTTGCCTTCGCCACTCAGGCAGCGTGTTAACTTGGATAGCTATCATATATTTTCACAAGATCTGAAGAATTTAGAACAATGCCATTTGAGCTGATTCTTTTTTGATGAAATATTGTTTTAAGTTTTCATCTTCCAGTAATCGGCAAGCAGGATTCGCATCGGCAGCTTCAATAAACGGCTCAATTTTTTTAATAGACAAACCACACTTAGCGATATCGCTTACTCGTAATCGTTTAAAACGCCGGGACTTAATGATTTTATTTGCTCCTATTGCGCCAATACCCGGAACCCGCAACAGCATTTCTCGTGTTGCCGTATTGACATTCACAGGAAAGAACTCCAGATGACGCAAAGCCCATGCTAGCTTAGGGTCAATATCAAGATCTAACATTCCCCCTTGTCCTTCATTATTGGTAACGGTTGACGATGCAGTGATTTCATTGACACCAAAACCATAAAACCGTAATAACCAATCGGCTTGATACAAACGGTGCTCGCGTATTAACGGGGGAGATTGTGCGGGTAATTGTTGTGCAGAATGAGGAATAGGACTAAACGCAGAGTAGTACACTCGTCGCATTTGATATTTATTATAAAGATTATTGGATAAAGTAAGGATTTTTGCATCAGACGATTGATCCGCACCCACAATCATTTGCGTGCTTTGGCCTGCGGGTGAATAAATAAATTTAGAGGTTTTTTTATGCCTTTTCATAGGCTGAGTAGCGGAAGTCGCTATTATTTTACTTTTTTTACGACTCTCTTTTGATTCATCAATATGATCACGCAACACACTCATCGACTTTTTTATTGTCGCAGGATTTTTTTCCGGCGCATAAAGTGCAAGCGATTGTTTTGAAGGTAGCTCGACATTGATACTCAAACGATCAGCGTATAAACCGGCCATACGAAGTAGTTCTGGACTCGCATCGGGAATGGTTTTTAAATGAATGTACCCACGAAAGTCGTGGGTTTTACGCAATTCACGGGCAACACTGACCATCTGCTCCATCGTGTAATCCGATGATTGGATAATACCCGAGCTAAGAAACAATCCCTCTATATAGTTTCGCTTATAGAAATCAATGGTGAGGTTTACTACCTCGTCAACCGTAAATCGCGCTCGCTCAACAGGGCTAGATGCCCTATTAATGCAATAGCTGCACTCATAGATACAAAAGTTAGTCAGTAATATTTTAAGCAGCGAGATACATCGGCCATCGGGAGTATAGCTATGACAAATACCCATACCGCTTGATGTGGAGCCAACACCCTTGCCGTTTTTTGAGTTTTTATTGTTTGAGCCACTACTGGCACAAGAGGCATCGTATTTTGCAGCATCTGCCAAAATAGCGAGCTTTTGCTGTAACTTCATCATGCCCCCCTAACCACCACATTATCGACGCCTAAAAGCCCAATGCAATGTTAATAGCTTTACTAACGGATCTGGGTAGCAACAAGCCAAACCATAGAGACTGTGATTATATACAGTACCTGTGTTTTAGCCAGAAAAAACAAACTTTTTATCTATTAAATGCAAAAAAAGAAAACAACCCCAAAACTGATAGTTTAATCTCATGATAAAAACACAGAAAAACCGATTTTACCCAGAGCCCGAATCACCATCTTAAAACCTACCCTGAAAGCTAAAGTACAGAGAAGCCGCAAACAAAGAGTGGAATATTAGCCGCTAAGATTTAGTATTAGTTAACATTTGTATTACAATAGGGAGACTAGTGTTTTGTATAGAGCAATCAATCATTTCTCATTAATGTGCTGAATCAACCAAGGCGGATGCATGAACAACATATCTAAAGAAGAGCTACAGCGAAATCAAGAAAAGATTCGTATAGTGAAGCAAAACGCCCAAATCAGACGGAAAAAAGACAGCTCAGCTATACATCAATCGATTAGCTGGGGACTTAAGCCCGTCAGACAATTATTCAATATGTGGCGATTTTATCGGTTTAATGTCCGCCGAGAGAAAATCACCCAAGAGTATATGGCAAAAGATGGATTCAAAGGTGTTCAGCTAGGCTGTGGACCGAATAAAATGGCTGGCTGGATCAATAGCGATATGCTGTATGATCGCTTACCGTTCCAACAACATAATCCTATAGAAGACTTAATCGACTTCCCAATAGACATTACTAAAAGACTTCCTTTTGACGACAATTCACTAGACGCTATTTATGCTGAAGAGTTAATAGAGCATGTAGATCTTTATGGTGCTCGCACTTTCTTTAAAGATGCCAAAAGAGTACTCAAACCAAACGGCGTGCTGCGTATGACAACACCTGACATAAAAAAAGTCTGCCGCATGTACCTTGGTGAAGTCGATGGATTCGATCTTGAAGATCACAAACCTTATTGGTTAGAAGAGGAGTGGGGCCACGAAATTTGGCTCAACGGAATGTTTCGATATTGGGGACATCAATTCTTGTGGAGTTTTGAAACGATGCAAGATGAATTGGTCAAAGCAGGGTTTGATGGTGTTGTTGAATGTCAGCCTCTTAAAACACAGTCAGGTATTAATGAACTAGATAATATTGATACGCGCTTTAATCCAAATGAAGCATTATCGGAATTTCAGGCTGCCACTACACTGATTGTTGAAACCACCCCGAGCTCCTCTGCATAAACATACTACGCATGGCCGAGCGCTAACGCTCTTAAGTGTTGAACAGAAAAGGCTAAGAATCTGTAAAGATCAAATCTAGTCGAGACTAATACAAATAAATACATATTAATTCGCCATAATGGCGCGCTCCGCTGCCCATTCACGTAAAGTATTAATGTCCTCTACACGCAGCACCGATATCGGAACCGTAGAATCTACGGCATTAATAATATGTTCCACACTAACACTCTGCTGTCGCGCTTTAGCGGAATATAAAGCTGAAACTATAGCCTGCTCGATTTCTGCACCAGTAAAACCTTCGGTCGCTTCAGCGATGGCTTTGATTGCATTTTTATCACACTCAACGTTACGTTGCTTTAAATGGATATGGGCGATAACCGCTCTATCTTTCAGGTTGGGTAAATCAACAAAAAATATTTCATCTAGTCGCCCTTTACGCAATAGCTCTGGCGGCAGGCGGGAAATATCGTTACTGGTAGCTACGATAAAAACGGGGCTTTTTCGCTCGGCCATCCATGTTAACAATGTGCCCAGCACACGCTGGGATATGCCTTCGTTATCTGACTGGCCTAGAGATTTTTCAATTTCATCCATCCACAATACACAGGGAGATACATTATCTGCTAGCTGTAATGTCTCACGTAAATTACGTTCGGTTTCTCCATGAAATTTATTATACAAAGCCCCCATATCCAAACGCAGTAACGGCACTTTCCATAAACCGGCAATGGCTTTTGCCGCTAAACTTTTACCACCACCTTGCACCCCCAACAACATTAATCCTTTAGGGGTATCTAAAGGAATATCCAAGGTCGACACACTATCTTCCGCCGCAACAAAAGCCGTTTGCCTTTCTGCGAGCCACTGTTTTAAATTGTGTAAGCCGCCTACTTGCGCAAATTGCGCAGTATCGTATTCGAAGGTCAGAATATTATTCATATTCATCAACTCGAATTTTGATTTATTCACATCCTCGACATCACTTACCGTAATCGCACCATCTTGCACGATAGCTCCACGCGCCAAACGCTTCACATCACTCTCTGTTAACCCCCGTAAATTACTGGTTAGCATCCCCAATGTTTTTGCATCGACATTAACACGGCGACCGGTATTTTTTTGTTGCCATTGACGCACTTCATTTAATACGATTTGACGAATCTTGCTTTCGGAAGGAAAGTTCAGTTGGAAGCGAGTGCTATAACGGTGTATTTCTGCAGGGAGCGATAGCTCGTGACTCAGCAGTATTAAAGTAATATGTTCATCACTATACAAAGCAATTTCTTTTAGTGCGCGAACAATGTCGGGCTCATCAAAGTACGCATGAAAGTCGCACAGTACATAAATACCCGCTTCATTTTTTTGTCGAATAGATGCTAACAATTCCGCCGGCTTTTGTAGTGTTGGCTGGCTATCTGGCTGAGAGGTGTGATCTTGAGTGATCACACCATTGGTTAAACCTGTAAGACAACTCCAGCTATAGAGCGAGCGAAAAGTTTTCATCGCCAACCGCGTGCATAACTCTAACACTCGCGGCTCTTCGTAGGATTCGATAGCAATTAAGGGCGCGCCTTTTTTTACCATCAACTCGATATCGTTAAGTTCTTCCATTTTAATTTCTTTTTATTATTTGGTTTCAAAATAATATTACATAAGGAACATACAAATCCTAAAAGACATCACGTCATACTAAAGTTGATCAAACATCGAAAAAAGTTTTTCTATAATGCTTAAGCTCATTAATAGAATCACGCACATCATCTAACGCTAGGTGCGCTCCCGATTTGGTAAAGCCTTTCATGGATTCCGGTTTCCAGCGGCGCGCAAGTTCTTTAACACTACTCACATCTAGATTACGGTAGTGAAAATAGTTTTCCAGCGCCGGCATATAATTAGCTAAGAAACGGCGATCTTGGCAGATGGAATTACCCGACATAGGCGACTTGCCCGCTGGCACCCATTGTTTTAAAAAGTCGATGGTTTGCTGCTCGGCATCACTTGCGCTGATATTACTATTACGTACACGCTCAGTCAGGCCAGACTTTCCGTGCTGATTGGTGTTCCACTCGTCCATTGCCGCTAAGCGCTCATCGGATTGGTGAATAGCGAGCATTGGCCCCTCAGCAAGGATATTAAGGTCGCTGTCGGTCACAATCGTCGCTATTTCAATAATAACGTCATCGTTAGGGTAAAGCCCCGTCATTTCTAAGTCGATCCAAATCAAGTTATCTTCATGTAGCATATTCGCGTATCATCCTGTTTTAACTAGTTAACCTCTATAGTGTTACCGATATATGCCAGTAAATCCAGTTACACACACCATAAAATCACCAATAAAATTGGCACAAACCACTAATGTCGCCTTTTTCTTTTTAGCTGCTTTTAATATGAGTGCGTTTATATGAGTAAACGTAAAATCACCCGTAAGCAAGCATGGCGTATTGAGAAGGTACAAGAAGAGCGTGTCGCTAGAGCTGAACGTAAAAACGCAAAGATTGATGCACACGAAAACGATGGTGATTTAGGCCCGGAGCAAGAAGGCTTGGTGATTGCACACTATGGAACACAAGTAGAAATACAGTCCCTCAATGTAGATTCTGACGGCGGAGAGACAGCTACAAATATCAGCACCGATATAATGGATGCGGACCGTCAGGCAAATGCACCCAAAAAACGCTGTCATATGCGAACGCACTTAGGGTCACTCGTGACCGGTGACCGCGTTATTTGGCGAGATGCCGAACCCATGGGTGTAGTGGTCGCTGTACTGCCGAGAAAATCGGCTCTATCACGTCCCGACCCTCATGGGGATATGAAAACCGTCGCGGCAAATATTGATAATATTTTGGTGGTGGTTGCCCCCTATCCTCGCCCCCATAGCTTTCTCATCGACCGCTACTTAGTCGCTGCTGAAGCCATTGGTATTAAGCCGGTGATCTTATTGAATAAAGTCGATTTGATTGACGATAAAAATCGCCATATCTTAGACGATCTGACCCAAATGTACCGCGAACTTGATTACCAAGTCCTTCACGCCTCCACCGTACCAACCAAAACAAATAGCACAAAGACACACGATGGCTTGGTAGAACTAAAAGGGTTTTTACAAGGTAAAACCACCGTATTTGTTGGGCAGTCTGGCGTAGGTAAGTCTTCACTTATCAACAAACTGTTGCCCGGCCAAAACCTGCGTGTCGGCGGTCTTACAGCATCTACGCAACGCGGTACACATACCACTACTACGGCGCAGTTATTTCACTTCCCTTCAATAGAGGGGAAGGATGGCGGGCAGCTGATTGATTCGCCGGGGATTCGTGAATTTGGCTTATGGCACATGGATGAGGAGACTATTTTAGAAGGGTTTATCGAATTACGTGACTATATTGGCCTATGTAAATTCCGCGATTGCCAGCATCGCCACGAACCTAAATGTGCCATTCTAGAGGCTCACGCGCAAGGAAAAGTCAGCGATAGAAGGATGGAGAGTTATTTAACGCTGCGAGATACTATTCTTGATAGTTAACATAAGGAACCTCTGAACAATAGCGACAAAAAGCAGGCAATTATTTAAGCAAAAACCACCAGTAACGCCAGTTATAGACTATATTTACAAAGTACAAAGTGTCTTTTAAATATCTGAACACCTCACACGGTCTACCTCAACACTGGCGCATATGAGCAAACCTAGCAACGCAAAAATCAGCAACAGCAGCGAATCTCGCTTAGAGATTTGGTTAAAGAAGCTACCGCAAAATCCGTTGCCAATTAACAAAGCTATCGCACGCGATGTACTAAAACTGTTAGGCGATGATTCATGCGACTCACCAACACTTGCTAAAAGCATTCAAAAAGACCCCCTGCTATGTCTAAAGCTCTACCATTGCACCGAAAAAAAACTCACCGGAAAACAGGGTGACATACAGCATTTAGTTCATTTAATCGGTTTAATTGGTTTGGATAAGATTAAACAGGTCATTACTAACAGTCGCAAAATAGCGATGCCGCCCGATGGCTTTAAAGAGATACTTTCTGCCAGCTTATTTGCTGCACATTTGGCATCTACATTGCTCAATAAAAAACATAATGCCACTAGCGATCGTTTTTTCTTACCTACTTTATTTTTTAATTCACCATTATGGCTGATGTGGATTGCTGCACCTAAAACCATGTCTCAAGGACAAACTCTAGCAAGTAAAAAACAACAGTCTTATATTGCGCTTAGTGTCAAAAAATTAGGGTTTAAATTGCCCGATCTGATTGAGCAATCAGAAAACTTTATCCTACTACCCACACTCACCTTAGATGCACTCGCGATTAACCCGACAAAAAATGTACATTTTTGGGCAAAGGCGCATCACCTTAGCGATGAGAAACTTGCACATTGGTTTGCACAGGATAAAACTGCACGAAATGTATTTTATAGTATTCCCAGCGGTATTTATTTGATCAACCAATATGTGATTTCGGTGTACTTAGATTGGAATGGAAAGCATATTCAACGCTATGGCCGCTTACTCTGTCGTCATTTGGGTATTGATGAAGAAGAACTCAATAACAGTGTCCTTGATCTCGCCATCAATACGCCATTACCGTCGTTATTTCAGGGCTTACTCGCACCGGTTAATCGCGTTAAAGGTTTACACAAAGATCCAAGCTGCCCAATCAACCCTAACCTTGACGCCCGAAAAATCCAACCAGACATGATAAATGCGTGGAGAGAAAAAATAAGCCAAAGCAATAATGTCGATACCGCACTAGAGATCACACTCAACGCACTGACACATGGTGTTGGCGTTGAGCACTGTGTGATTATGGAAGTCGATGAACATGATATTCACACCCAAACTTGCTATGGATTTAATGACAACCCTGACATTAAAAACTTTCATTCAGATTGGCATACGGAAAAAAATCTTTTCCAACAAATGATTCAAAAACCTTGCTGCATTTCGGTGTCATCAAACGACTTGCCAAAAGCGACCGCCAAAATGCCTAAGCAGTTTACCCAGCACTGTGAAATAAAACCCTGCGGTTTGCTATCTATTTTTCATCAGAAAAAACCGAAAGCACTTATTTATTGTGATCACAATCAGTGGGACAACGATAAACATCACCATTTTAAAGCGGTAGGTAAAGCGCTGGCTCAAACCTTAGAACACTTAAAATAATAAAACGGTTAGTTTTCTCCTGCATTATCAATGAGCCATTCAACTATCTCGCACTATCTGAGGTATAATCTGCGGACTATTTTACGGCTCGGCTACTATCCTATAGTACGGCCATTACCCTACAGAGATGATTATACTAGCGGCTTTTATGAAAACTTTTTGCTTTATCGCCTTACAATATTTACTTCCTCAACATGCCTTATCTCGTTTAGCTGGTTTTATAGCTGAGACCAAAAACACGTGGATTAAACAGCGCTTCATTAATTGGTTTATTCAGCGTTATAACGTGGATATGAGTATTGCTGCCGAACCTGATGCCAGCACTTATCAGAATTTTAATGAGTTTTTCACTCGTCCACTGGCCGATGGCCAACGCCCCATTACCGATGACGCCAATGGAATTGCTTGCCCTGCAGATGGCTGTATTAGCCAGATTGGCCTCATTAATAACGGACATATATTTCAGGCTAAAGGACAGGAATATAGCCTTTTAGAGTTGGTCGGTGGTGATATTGATATTGCTAAGCAATTTGTTGATGGCAGCTTTGCGACCGTTTATTTATCTCCTAAAGATTACCATCGAGTGCATATGCCTTTAGGTGGAACACTACAAACCATGGTCCACGTACCCGGTGACTTATTTTCAGTCAATGAAACCACCGCCAGTAATGTGCCTAGATTATTCGCTCGCAACGAGCGTGTTGTCGCTCTATTTAAGACGGATCAAGGACCTATGGCAGTGATTTTAGTCGGCGCTATGATCGTTGCTAGCATCGAAACCGTATGGGCTGGCTTGGTTACGCCAAAGAAAAAGCAAATCCAAACGACACGCTATCAGCAGGCAGACGACATTCACCTAAATAAAGGCGACGAGATGGGTCGCTTTAAGCTTGGCTCTACAGCCATCGTACTTTTTGGTAAGGAAGCCGCCAAATGGAGCGACGAACTGGAAGCTAATAGCCCTGTCATGATGGGAGAAAAAATGGGCGATATACTCTAAATCACAAACCTTTCGATTTTTATTGCTGGTGACTTACTACACGTGAGTCGCTTGTTGAACCGCTATATGCTCAAGACGAATCTTCGTCACTTTAATAGGATAATCGTAAGGCTGCACATCTTCGATTAGATCGACTCTAGAGGGGATCTGCGCTTCTGCTCGGCGAATTCGAGAAGGTGTTGGCGGTACAATATTACGGGTATCGCCTATCATTAAATCTATATATTCAAACTGATCTAAAGCATGGCCACTTTTATCAACGACGACCATTACTCGCGGTTTTAAACGGCGAATATAATTTTGCTCGGTGACAATCGCAATTTCCTTTGTCGATAACTTAACCAGTGTGCCGGTAGGGTATAATCCGAACGCTTTAATAAACTCCACGACTAAATCGTCTTGGAACTGCATCCCACGTGCCGCATATAATTGCGATACCGATTGCGAGCTAGGAATAGAGCATAGCTCGCCCTTCAGGTAAGTCACTTCGTCGTAAAATGTGGCAACACCTGCTACTTTAGACAGGAAAGGAATGTCATCCCCTTGTAATTGCTTAGGATAACCACTGCCATTAAGGCGCTCAAACATCATGGAGATTGTTTTGATGACTTTTGGATGAACTTCACTCATCTTTTTTAAAGAAGTGATAGTTTGTTCGACAATAATCTGCCCAACACCGGAGTTAGAGGGGTCCCCCGCCTTACTAGACAGTAATATTTTCGGCAAGGTAAGGCGGCCAATATCTTTCAACATGACACTGAGTGCCAGTATGCGTATATTACCTTTACTCAAACCCAAATGACGAGCAAACACAATGGCCCAAGCAGCGGAGCGTAACAGGTAATAGTAAGGCTCTTTCTCATCCGTTTTGCGCACTCTTATCAGCCACATAAAGGCATCAGGGTTTCGCGTAATACTATCAATCATGTCATAAAGTGCATGTATAAATGACTTTAAAACAACAGTCGTTTTTTGCGTTATTTGTGCCATCACAGTATTCGTTTCGGACATTAAAGCATCGTATGCTTGCTGAGCAACCACTATTTCCTTAGGCAACGATTCGATAATCTTATAAACGGTATCATCAACATAGATAGGTGATAACTTACCTCGATAAACGTCTGGTAAGTCTTGTGTTTTTTTAGCATTCAACAGACTTTGATCGGAAGGTGCGATCCCCTTCACAATATCAATATAAACGTATTGGCAGTGTGTTTTTTACTGTTTAAGTTCGGGGCGATCACGGACATAAAAGCCCTGTATCGGGAACGGAGTTTTTTCCCAAGAACGATCTAACGCGGAGATATACATCCCCAGCTCTACATACCCTACATCTATTCTTATTGGCTTTATCACCCGTGTTTACCCTTTTAGGCTCTCTGTAAATTTTTGTACGTGCTTTCTTATTTTTGAGAGAATAATGTTTAGCGCTAAAACATCTCCACTATCGCGCTAATGGCTACCATCACTCTAATGGTAGGATTCAGATAATTCATGTACTGCTTCAAAAAAAGCGCCTACATTTTCAGGCTTCGCCTGCGGTGTTACGCCATGACCTAGATTAAATACATGGCCATTGCCTTTACCGTAAGCCGCTAAGATAGTAGCCACCTCCTCCCTAATACGTGCCGGATTAGTATATAAAATCGCAGGATCCATATTACCTTGCAACGCGACTTGATCACCAACCTGCTGCCGTGCATAACTGATGTCAGTCGTCCAATCCAAACCTAGCGCATCAGCACCGGTGTTCGCCAATGAAGGCAGCCATTGTCCACCGCCTTTGGTAAACAGGATAACCGGAACGCGTCTGCCTTCATTTTCTTTAATCAGACCGTCAACAATACGCTGCATAGGCGCTAAGGAATACTGATGGTAGGCGTGGTGAGATAATGCACCACCCCAAGAATCAAATATTTGCACTGCCTGCGCACCGGCAAGAATTTGTGCATTGAGATAATCAGTAATCGAAGCAACTAGCTTATCAATTAATAGCTGGAAAACTTCGGGGTGCTGATACATTAATTCTTTGGTGCGAGCATAGTCTTTACTTGAGCCACCTTCCACCATATAAGTTGCCAATGTCCATGGACTGCCGGAAAATCCGATTAACGGTACTCGTCCATTGAGCTCTTTACGAATCAAGCTAACCGCATCGGTCACATAGCTTAAGTCGCTACGCGTATCGACAACAGGCAAAGCCTCTATGTCCGCAGCAGTATGCACTGTTTTTTTGAATTTAGGGCCTTCACCCGTTTCAAAATATAGGCCCAAACCCATTGCATCTGGGATCGTTAGAATATCTGAAAATAAAATAGCAGCGTCGATTTGAGAATAACGATCTAACGGCTGTAGCGTAACTTCACAAGCCATTTCGGGGTTGCCACACAAGCCCATAAAGTCACCCGCTTTTGCACGAGACGCTCTATATTCAGGCAAATAACGCCCAGCTTGGCGCATCATCCATACAGGTGTTCTATCTACGGGTTGACGTGCTAAGGCACGTAAAAAACGATCATTTTTCAGGTCAGACATAAGCTGTCGAGATATCCATAAAGCAAAAATAAGGCAAGCATTGTAGCGTAATCACCTGCAGCCGTCATTCCACGTGATATAGATTTGAGAATATATGGCGAGTATGTGGAACACACCACTAAAAACGAGACATCAACAGCGGTATCGCGATAAGTAGGAATAGAGAATGGCTAACCAATTCAAGCGTTAAAACCTAAAGTACAATATGGATAAGTAAATGACATTAGATAATGACAGACCAACAAGCACACCAAAAGTCATCATCATCCCTGCTACTCGCCACTTAAGCGTTTCCGTTAAGATACCGCGAGCATGTACTAACCGTCCTAAAACCAGAACACTCCCAAAGATATGCAGCAATGTTTCGTGCCCCTGATTCCATTCCAGACCGAACATAAGAAGTAAGGCAATAGGAATATACTCTGTAGCATTGGAATGCGCCGACCTAGCGATCGTTAATTCACTTACACCACCATCCGCAAAAGCAACTTTATTTTTACGCCTTGAGCGAATAACGACTACGGCTAAGTAAACAATCAGCAAGGCTAAAATGGCAGCATAAAAAGAAGATATAAACATAGACAATCCTATTTTTGACTTATGACATTGACGAATAGATTCACAAACGACACTTTTTATCTAGCGCTTCTGCCGTTTCAATACACATATCTAGGTCTTTCAACATACCGTTTTCGATACTATAAATCCAGCCATGAAGTGATAGTTCGGCATCTCGCTTCCACGCATTTTGCACCACTGAGGAATTGCCCACATTTTTAACTTGCTCAATGACATTGAGTTCGCACAGTCGGTTAATACGATCCTCATCGTTGAGCAAAGACAATTCTTTTTGATGAAAACGACTCACATCTTGAATATGGCGCAACCAATTATCAATCAGCCCATGAGCCTTTTGATCTAGCGATGCTTTGATACCCCCACAGCCATAATGGCCGCAGATAATAATATGTTTAACCTTTAATACTTCCACAGCAAATTGTACAACCGACAAACAATTTAAATCGGTATGCACGACCACATTGGCTATATTCCGGTGAACAAAAACCTCTCCCGGAGGAAGATCTACTATTTGATTGGCAGGAACACGACTATCCGAACAACCGATCCATAAATAGTCGGGCGTTTGTTGTGCTGATAACTGGGAGAAAAAATGTGGATTATCTTTTTTAATCGCATCAGCCCAGCCTTGATTGCGATCGAATAAAAATTTTAACGTCTTCAAAGAGCTTCTTCCTATTTTTTATAAAAAAGCGCATATAGCCGACATAGTAGTTCATTGAAACTCCAATGAACAGGCAATAAAAAAGAGCTTTACAGCCCTTTTTTATTGCCTAAGTATTAGCGTGAATATTACACATCTAAGTAATCCAAAATGCCTTCTGCCGCTTGACGGCCTTCCCAGATAGCGGTCACCACCAGATCAGAACCACGTACCATATCACCGCCGGCAAATACTTTTGGGTTAGCGGTTTGGAATTTATACTGCTGCTCTTCAGCCGCAATCACGCCACCCCAATCATTTACTGTAATATTTTTTTCGTCAAACCATGAAGCAGGATTAGGATTAAAACCAAAAGCAACAAGTACTACATCTGCTGGAATAATTTCTTCACTGCCCTCAATCACTTCTGGGCGGCGGCGACTGTTAGCATCTGGTTCACCTAAACGAGTTTTAACAAATTTAACGCCCTCGACTTTTTTATCGCCCATCACTTCAACGGGCTGACGGTTAAATAAAAATTCAACACCCTCTTCTTTTGCATTAACCACTTCGCGTCTTGAGCCGGGCATATTTTCTTCATCACGGCGATACACACAACTCACGCTCGTTGCGCCTTGACGAATAGCGGTACGATTACAGTCCATCGCGGTATCACCACCACCCAGTACAACTACGCGCTGACCTTGAACACTAATAAAATCTTCGGGGGATTTTTCAAAGCCAAGGTTTCGGTTCACGTTTGCAACTAAGAATGGTAGAGCATCATAAACACCGGGAAGTTTTTCGCCGGGGAAATCACCTTTCATATAGGTATATGTCCCCATCCCCATAAACACCGCATCGTATTGATCTAGCAGTTGATCAATACTGATATCTTTACCGATTTCTGTATTTAAACGAAATTCAACGCCCATTTCGGTAAATATTTCACGGCGGCGAGACATCACAGATTTTTCTAATTTAAACTCAGGAATACCAAAAGTGAGGAGACCACCGATTTCGGGATATTTATCAAACACAACGGGCTTAACACCATTGCGTACTAAAATATCGGCACAACCAATACCCGCAGGGCCTGCGCCGATAATAGCGACTTTCTTATCCGTTGGCACTACCGTAGACATGTCCGGCTTCCAACCCATGGCAAAAGCGGTATCGGTAATATACTTTTCTGCATTACCAATAGTCACTGCACCAAAGCCATCATTCAACGTACATGCACCTTCGCACAAACGATCTTGGGGACATACTCGACCACAGACTTCCGGTAAAGAATTGGTTTGATGACTCAACTCTGCCGCTTCAAAAATATTTCCATCCGCAATAAGGCCTAACCAATCAGGAATGAAATTATGCACAGGGCACTTCCATTCGCAATAAGGGTTGCCGCAATCTAAGCAACGATGCGATTGATCGGCGACTTCTTCCTTGGTGTACGGCTGATAAATTTCAACAAACTTTTCTGTTCGAGAGACGATATCTTTTTTCTGCGGATCTTGCCTGCCGACATCAATAAACTGAAAATCATTTTGTAAATGTTGAGTCATAATGCTTACCTCAATCAATCGCGATTACGCGACTTGCTCCTGTACTGAAACGGTTAACAATGTATCGATATTCGATGCCTTAGGTTTAACGAGAACAAACTGGCTAGATGCCATACCAAAGTTATCAAGTAAATACTGCCCCCATTCACTGCCGGTTTCTGCCACAAACTCTGAGAGCACTTGCTGTAAATATGTCACATGAGTAGCAAGTTCTGGTGAATTAAATGAATGTAAATCAATGAGTTCTGCATTGAAGCGTTTCTTTAATCGACGTTTGGGGTCATACACATAAGCAAAACCACCTGTCATACCTGCACCAAAGTTCACACCGGTATCACCTAAAATAGTGACATGACCACCGGTCATATACTCACAACAGTGATCGCCCGCACCTTCGACTACAGCATTAACACCTGAGTTTCTCACCGCAAAACGTTCACCTGCTCGCCCTGCTGCAAAGAATTTTCCACCTGTTGCACCATACAGACAGGTGTTACCTACGATACTGGTATCTTGAGTGTTAAACTCTGATCCCTCGGGTGGACGAATAGCTATTTTTCCTCCGGCCATGCCTTTACCAACATAATCATTAGCATCGCCCTGTAGATTTAAATGTAAGCCGCCAGCATTCCATACACCAAAACTTTGTCCAGCGATGCCTTTTAGATTTAACACAACAGGATGATTTTCCATTCCATTATTGCAATAGCGCTTAGCAATTTCGCCCGACAAACGAGCCCCTAAAGATCGATCACAATTGGTAATATGATAACTAAATTCACCGCCTGTATTATTTTCAATACTCGGTAAAATATCGCTTACCATTTGCTCCGCGAGAGCGCCTTTATCAAAAGGCATATTTTTTTCAACTTGGCAAAATTGTGGCTTACTTTTTAGAAAATCATCCGAGTGAATAATCGGACCTAAATCTAATTTTTTCTGTTTGGCTGTTTCGCCTTCAAGTACTGTTAATAGATCAACACGACCAATTAATTCTTCCATTGATCGAACGCCAATACTCGCCATCCACTGACGAGTTTCTTCTGCAATGAAGCGGAAGAAGTTCATCGCCATTTCGACAGTGCCTTTGTAGTGTTCGCTACGTAAGTCCGCTCGCTGCGTTGCGACACCCGTGGCACAATTATTTAAATGGCAAATACGTAAATATTTACAACCCAGCACCACCATCGGGCCAGTACCAAAACCAAAACTTTCTGCGCCCAATATTGCCGCCTTAACAACATCTAAGCCGGTTTTTAAACCACCGTCGGTTTGTACACGTACCTTATCTCGCAAATCATTCGCGCATAACATTTGATGTGTTTCGCTTAAACCTAACTCCCATGGTGAACCCGCGTAATGGATCGAGCTTAATGGGCTCGCAGCAGTGCCGCCGTCGTAACCAGAAATAGTGACTAGATCCGCATAAGCTTTTACCACACCGGTTGCGATAGTGCCCACGCCGGGACGCGAGACTAATTTAACGGAGACTAAGGCATCAGGGTTTACTTGCTTTAAATCAAAAATAAGTTGAGACAAATCTTCAATAGAATAAATATCATGATGCGGGGGTGGTGAAATCAACGTCACTCCCGGTACGGAATAACGTAAACGAGCAATAAGGCTATTCACCTTTCCACCCGGTAGTTGACCTCCTTCCCCGGGTTTAGCCCCTTGTGCTACTTTAATTTGTAACACTTCTGCGTTCACTAAATAATGTGGTGTTACACCAAAGCGACCCGAAGCGACTTGTTTGATTTTAGAATTTCGCTCTGTGCCATAACGAGCAGGGTCTTCACCACCTTCGCCGCTATTAGATCGGCCACCTAAACGATTCATTGCTTCCGCTAACGCTTCATGTGCTTCTGGCGACAATGCACCTAGCGACATTCCAGCAGAATCAAAACGTGAAATAATTGCTTCAATCGGCTCCACTTCTTCAACGGAAATCGGGCTGCATTGATCACTAAACGTTAACAAATCTCGAAGCGTCGCGACGGGTCGTTTATTAATTAATTCAGCGACTGTTAGCCAGTCGTTAAAATCGCCTGTGCGTACGGCATGATGCATACCCTGAATCACATCGGGGTTATAAGCATGATATTCTTGACCATGTACATATTTCAACAAGCCGCCCGGCGCAATAGGTTTACGTGCTTTCCAAGCATCGTTGGCAATTATTTTTTGGTCGTCCTCAAGGTCGACAAAACCAGCACCTTTAATACGACTTGGCGTGCCAATAAAACATAAGTCGATAATTTCTTCATCCAGACCGACGGCTTCAAATAATTGGGCGCCGCGATAAGAAGCGATGGTAGAAATTCCCATCTTCGACAAGATTTTCATGAGACCTTTATTCAAGCCTTTCACGTAATTGCCGTAGGCTGTTACCGTGTCGACGGTTACTTGCCCATCACTAATTAAGTCGTTAATCACACTAAAGCTGAGATATGGATAAACTGCTGTAGCGCCATAACTAATCAGCGTCGCCATGTGATGAGAATCACGGGCGCTTGCCGTTACCGCAATAATATTGGTATCACAACGCAAACCTTCGTTGATTAATCGGTGATGAACTGTACCGGTTGCTAATAGCGCATGAATGGGTAACTGGCCCTCTGCTAATGCTTCATCCGACAACACGATAATTTCTGTACCTTGACGAACCGCCACCGCAACGCTGTTGCTCAAATCTTTGACGGCTTGATGCAAACTTTTTTCAGCGGGGTCATAAGCCAATGAAAAAACTTGCTTTGGATGACCGCCACCGCACAACTCCATAAAGGATTGATAAACGGCAGGCGATAACACGGGGGTTGGAATAATAACGCGCTTCGCATGCGCTTCGGTTTCAGCATATACTGAAAGCTCTCGCCCTAAACAAGTTTCCAATGACATCACGATGGATTCACGCAGTGGATCGATAGGCGGATTAGTCACTTGTGCAAACTGCTGGCGAAAATAATCGTATAGGGAACGTTGTTTGCGGGATAATACGGCCATAGGCGTATCGTCTCCCATTGAACCCGTTGCTTCTTGTGCTTGCTCCGCTAAGGGACGCACTACATCTATTCGCTCTTCATAGCTTACGCCAAACATTTTCATGTGGACGTTAAGCTCTTTGCCTGTAATACCCGCGATAGGTGTATCTTCGGCTTCTAATATCGTCGCTTGGGAATCCAGCCATTGCTTGTAAGGTTTGGACGATTTTAGTTTTTCATCTACATCGGCAGTATGAAGAAGTTCGCCGGTTTCAGTATCGATAGATAATATTTGCCCGGGACCTAAGCGACCCTTAGCCACTACATCTTCTGGCTTATAATTATGAACACCCACTTCCGAGGCAACTGTGATGTGCCCGTCTTTGGTCATCACCCAACGAGAAGGGCGTAAGCCATTACGATCTAAGGTACACACGGCATGACGACCATCCGTAATCACCAAACCAGCAGGGCCATCCCACGGTTCTATGTGCATGGAGTTGTATTCATAAAACGCTTTTAAATCAGCATCCATGGTGGGCATATTTTGCCACGCTGGTGGCACTAACATACGCACCGCGCGATGTAATTCCATCCCACCAATCACGAGTAGTTCTAACATATTATCTAAACTGGAAGAGTCAGAACCTGAACGATTCACCATTGGCGCGAGATCTGCTGGGTTAGGCAATAGATCACAAATAAATTTAGGGGTACGAGCTGTTGCCCAGTTACGGTTGCCGGTAACCGTGTTGATTTCGCCATTGTGCGCTAGCAGTCTAAATGGTTGCGCCAAAGGCCAGCGAGGCATGGTGTTAGTGGAGAAACGCTGATGAAAAATACAAATAGCGGTTTCTAATTCGGGATTAGCCAGGTCAGGAAAAAATGCAGGCAAATCGACAGGCATCATTAAGCCTTTATAAGACACCACTTTTTCACTCAGACTAGCGACATAAAACAAACCACTTTTACGTAATAGCGTATTTGCTTTACGACGAGCGATTAATAATTTAGCAGTAAACTCTGAGCTGGATAATCCTTCTGGCGAGTTAATAAATACTTGAACAAAGTGCGGTTTAGAATCTATAGCAATAGGCCCTAAGCAGTCATTATTGGTTGGAACATCTCGCCAAGCGACGACGTCCAAACCTTCGCTAGCCATTTCTTCGGTAAATACACGTTTGGCTCGACTCGCTTTTTTTTCATCGAGATCAATCATAATCGAACCAACACCATAGCGTTCATTCAGCTCTATACTGAATTGATCACGCAGTGCTTGACGAAAAAAACGATCGGGCTTTTGCATTAACAAACCACAGCCATCACCCGTTTTACCATCGGACGCAATACCGCCTCGATGAGTCATACAAGTAAGGGACTCGATAGTCATTTCTAATAAACGGTGGCTAGCTTTACCTGTTTTGTGTGCGATAAGACCAAAACCACAGTTGTCTTTAAACTCATTAATATCGTAAAGACCTGATGACATATGTATTCCCCTTATTCTATCTCTGTATTTTATTGCTGCATTTTATTGCTGCGTTCTCTTTTTGCTTCCTATAAAACTTCGCATAGCGTATTTAAACAACGCACTTGAGAAGCGCTCTACTGAACACATCGATAAACTAATTATTAAGCATGTCTGATATTTTAATAAAATATCGCATGCCACTTGATTAACCTAGCAAATATCCCGCCAATATACAGGGCGCACTCGACATACAGCAGACTAAGTAAGCTCCACTGCGATTCAACCAAACGTTGAAGGTACCTTCCGAATATGCTCTAGATATTACGTTGAGTAATTATTTCGACAATAACGATCAAAACAATCACTAAAAAGATGTGCATATAGCACAGTTAGGTAAGGGGAGCGGCTTTTATGATTAGAAAAACAGCAACCTATACGCCGATGGTCCAAACAAGTGCAAGAAAAAAGCATATCTTGCTCAGACAAAAAAGCCCCTGCGCATTGGGGCTTTAAGTATTGATGATTTATACTAACGGGTCAGTTCTGATTTGACAACCAAGGTAGGTAAAAAAACGACAAACGACTTTAAAAGTACTTATTTTCGCCGAAAATCACTTATTTTTTGTTGAATTTCGAGTATTTGTCTAGGCCAAGGCTGTGTATTTTTCTGTGATTTTGGCAAAGAAGCAATTGCTAAACGCGCTTCTTCTCGAGATTCATAAACCCCACTAAAAACCACATACCAAGGCGCACCATTTCGGCGCAAGGTAATGACCCGTAATAGGTCACGATTTGGCTGGGACTTTACAAACTCGTTGATACTCGCTAACTGTCCAGCAGCCATCACTTGCAAAGTATAATTGTCCGCCGGCCATGACATTATCGCCAACTCACCATCTGTAGCCTGTACATAACTTGGGGCCGATACGGAGGGGGGCGAGAGGCTATCTTTCACTTCAACCTTAGCTTTCACTTCAACCTTAGCTTTTTCTTGAACTTGCTTTTTAGGTGAATTATTCACAGAAACAATAAGGTCTTCTGTTTTCACTTCTGCTTTAGTTTCGACCTTATCTACTGTATCAGCTACTACTTCAACTACTATCTCAGGAGTCTCTCCCTCAGATGAATCAACTAAAGAAGAATCCTCTAGAGAAGGGGCGTCTACCACCAAAAAGTCACTATCAGATTCAACAGGGGTATTCGAAGCATCCTGTGTTAGCGCCTCTTGTTTTGCCTCAACAGTTTCAGCAAGACTCACACCTTGTTCCGATAGATTATCTTCTGTCTGAAGAGCATTGTCAGATAGACCTTGCTCATTAGAGATTGATTTAGAGGAGTTACTAGCGTTACCTTGAATGATCAAAGAAGGATCTGATGGCTCT
>AEVK01000031.1 GCA_000209515.2 gamma proteobacterium IMCC1989 | reverse complement strand
AAGCCCGTTAAGTGAGCGCCCTCAACCAACACTGGATTATCTAATATCGCCTGAAGTTCATCCGCACCCTCACTCGTACCATAAAGCGTTTGTGCAATGGAAGCCCATGTATCTCCCGACTGCACGTCATAGTATGGCGCCACATTGCGGATAACATCAAAGGTATCTGTTAAAGCAGAAGGAAAACTCGTTAATGCCAAACCACTGGATAGGTTGGGGTTACCTAAAGCAGCCTGTAATTCGTCGGCTACATTAGCTGATCCATACAATTGCTGAGCGATAGAAGCCCACGTATCGCCAGATTGAACCGTGTAATAGGCAGGCACCGTGACCAGTACGTCATCATCAGTAATGGATGCTGGCCATCCTGTCAATTCCATACCTGCAGACAGTGCAGGACTGCCCATCGCGACCTGTAACTCATCCGCCCCCTCACTATCACCATACAACAGTTGTGCTATAGAAGCCCACGTATCTCCAGATTGAACGGTATAGTATGGGGGTACGTTTTCAGTCCCCATATAAGTATCGGTTAGCTGAGCCGGTAGCTGAGATTGAACGAACGATAACCCAGACAGCAAGCTTGCATTACCCAATGCCGCCTGCAACTCATTTCCCACGTTGGCGGAACCATATAGTGTTTGCGCAATGGATGACCACGTATCACCGGATTGATAAGCGTAGTATTTTTCACCATCGTCATCGATCAACGAAGACGGAAGGCTAAATAATTTATTTCCTACAATTAACGCTGGATTGCCTAACGCCGCACTCAGCTCATCTGCCACATCTGCTGAGCCATACAATACATTCGCGATAGTAGCCCACGTATCAGACGAGCCAACCAAATAGTACGGATCGCTAGGGGTGGTGACCGTATAACTGTCGGTTAATGTACCGGACATACCCGTCAAACGAGAACCGACTGTCAAGCTGGGTGAGCCCAAGCCCGACTGCAATTCGTCTGCAACGTTCGCTGAACCATATAAATGATTCGCAATACTAGACCATGTATCACCCGAACGAACCGTATAGTACGGAGCAACAGTGAGGACAACATCGTCATCGACTAAGGTGGAAGGGAAGCCTGTTAGTTCTCTGCCGGTGCTGAGCGAGGGATTACCTAACGCAGCAGCAAGCTCATCGGCAACATTACTGCTACCGTAAAGGTGGCTGGCAATACTCGACCACGTAGCACCGGATGGAACGGTGTAATACGGGGGCACTGTTTGAGTGACATTATACGTATCCGTCAAACTAGAAGGAAAACCCGACAAGTGACGACCGGAGGAGAGAGACACATTACCCATAGCAGTGCGTAGCTCATCGCCCACATTCGCACTACCATAGAGGTAGCTGGCGATACTCGACCATGTATTACCCGAGCTGACCGTATAATAACGACCAGAAGGCACATCATAATCGGTTAGCGAACTAGGAAAGCCCACTAAGCGTGTACCGGCTGTCGGCCTGCTCAAATTGGTTGCATTCGCAACCACTCT
Source organism: gamma proteobacterium IMCC1989 (assembly GCA_000209515.2). Lineage (GTDB taxonomy): Bacteria > Pseudomonadota > Gammaproteobacteria > Pseudomonadales > Cellvibrionaceae > Endobugula. The sequence continues at coordinate 757 of AEVK01000031.1, read as the reverse complement.
TGTCGTATTGCTTATCGTACCGTTTTCAGTGTTGTAACTAGTCGTTACATATTTATAAGAAGACATGGAAGAACGAGCCTTTAACTCATCTCCTACTCTCGAACTGCCATAGACACGAGAAGCAACGGTTTCCCACGTATCACCAGAACGCACAAGGTAATAGCTAGCCGAAGGAAAATTGGGTCCATTTTCACTGCTAGAGCCCGCGTCATAACTAATATAGTTTGTTCTATAACTATAGGTACGTTGATTGCTCAACCGACTACTGGTCAAGCCGTAGTTTTGAGTTTCAGGCACTATTTTTGTCGTACTCAAACGACTCGATAATAGATTGTGATCTGCTGTCGAATTAATCGTGGTGCTGAGCAAGCCAGCACTTAGGCCGTAATCACGGGTATGCGGGGTAACAATCTGATCCACGCTCAATGGGTTAGCTTGTAAACCATTGGCTTGGGGGGTCGGGTCCGACAAACTTGCCAGCTCTAGCGAGTAGCTAGACTCCAGCTCTATTGCTCTTGTAACCGCTAACTGAGCCGCATTCAGTTGCAAGCCCTGAGTGCCTGGCTCAGTGGTACTTAAGGCACTTTGTTCTAGACTATAATCCAGCGTTTCTTGCTCAACAATCGTATTGCTCAAGGGCAACACGTCAAGTGACAGTGTTTGCGAACCGGGCTCTGTTGTTTGCAGCTGAGAAGACACGACAGCATGCACCTCAGATTGCTCTATTTCTCGGTTTGTTAACAATTGCGCATCATTT
>AEVK01000032.1 GCA_000209515.2 gamma proteobacterium IMCC1989 | reverse complement strand
AGACCGACTATGAATCACGACAGAAACCCACTCTCACCACTCTCTCACCACACTGTCACCACACTCCCAAAAGACCGATCTAGCGCTCTAACACTATATCGCCACTAGCGTCATAACTTGCCATACAGTAATCCGGCGAAGACAGTGCTTCATGAGCATCTACTTGTGCTGCGCTGTATTGACCATAAGGCTTATTGTAGGTTTTCACCAAACCCTCTACAGGCACATTGATATTTTCTAATGCTATACGTAGCTCATCGCGGTGCATCGCAGCATTGCCACTCAAGCTAATATTACTTAGTGCCGCCAATAACAAACGCGTAATGTCATAGCCATGAATAAAGCCAACTGGCGACACAATATCGCTGGGCGAACGAATATCGGGGAATTGCGCCATGGCTTTATTGAGCACTTCCTGCCCCATAGCTGACAATGGCAAATTCATAAATGAAAAGCACGTTTGAATAAACGTTAAATCCACCGCCTTACGTTCTTGCGCACTCACTTGGTGATGGAAGTCACCGCCGGTGATGCCCCAATGACTAATAATTGATGGGCGCTCACTTGGCTCTAACGATGCAAATGCTTTGACTATTTCAATACCCTCTATTACGTTAGCCACCAATAAAACACAATCCGCACCACTGGCAATAATATCGCTCGCTTTACTGGTGGCACTATAACGCTTTAGGTTCCAATTAAAACGCGTCACAGCAGTTGCGTCTTTACCTCGAGAGGTTAGAGCCTTACCCATACTATATAAATTGGAATCACCCCACGGATTATCTGCTAATAACATATGTGGCGACTGACAACCTTTTTGATCTAGAGCATAGTCAACTAAAATCTCACCGGCTTTTGTGTCATCTACCGACAAGCGAAAAACCCAATTCTCCAAAGAAGGGTAACGTGTTACAGGCCCACCTGCTGCCCACGGCACCAAGGTAAGCACTTTATTTTTATTGATAAATTCACGATTTTTTATTAATGGCTGGGAATGCATTCCCGATATGACCGCCAAGGCATCCTTATCCTCAAGAAACGTTTTGGCATTATCTAAGCTGCGTAACACATTCCCACTATGATTTTTTTTCACTACTTCGATACGATAGCCCTGCACACTATAATCCACTTCTTGCAGAGCTACATTCACCCCACGCCAGATAGATTCTGAAGCTTCGATATAATTAGACCAGTCAGCATCATGATAGAGATACAGTGTTTTTTGATTCGCTGCAGCAAACATTGAGAATAATAATATTGAAAAGAAGGCTGCAACAGAAAGTAAGGTTGACGAACGCCCAAAGCAGCCAAAAGAAAAAAATGATCGTTTTTTTTGTGTCGCGTGTTTTTTGCTGTTTATTTTCATCATAATTTTTCTTATCAAGTATTATGCGAGAAACATCGTTATTTAAACATCGCCACTTAAACATCGTCATGTAAGAAGCCATGTTCAAAACAAACAAGACCGACAACACAAACAAGCTAACTTTTTTTATTAGGCAACGTTATTAGGCAGTTTTACAATTTCAACCCAAAAATGCTCTATGCTTTTTATGACCTCTAAAAAGTCATCAATAGCTACCGGCTTGGTCACAAAACTATTCGCATTTAATTCATAGGCCGTTTTAATATCGGCAGTATCCTCAGAGCTAGATAAAATAATAACCGGAATATAAGAAAGGTCTTTATTGCCTTTCATTTCAGCTAACACCTCTTTACCATTTACTTTAGGTAAGTTGAGATCTAACAGCACAATATCAGGTGTTTTAGCATCCGTAAAACGCCCTCTTTTATGTAAATAATTTAAGGCTTCTTCACCATCACTCACTACATTCAAGACGTTATTAAGCTTTCCTTCATTAAATGCTTCTTTGGTTAACTCTACATCAGCCGGATTGTCTTCCACCATTAGTATTTCTATTGCTTGCGTCATGCTGTAAACCTTTATTATTAATCTTCAACGAATGATATTTCAAAAGGAATAATTAGAGCATAGCTCCTACTCTCAAACAAGAACATTAAGGCGAAAGCCTTTGCGATGAAGAAAGGTCAGAAGCACTAACAGACTGCGACTTGCCAACAAACCCGTTCCAAATATCAATAGCTACTGCTGGCTTACCAAAATAAAATCCCTGCATCAAATCACAACCTATTTCAGCCACCACATTATACTCATCTTCTGTTTCAACACCCTCGGCTACCACAGACAAGCCAAGGCTATGGCCCAGCGCGGTCATAGCCTCGACCACTTTTCGATTGACCTTATTTTCATTAATGCCACTAATAAACTGATGATCGATTTTTAACACACTCAACGGCAATGTTGATAAATGCGACATGGAAATATTTCCCGCGCCGAAATCTTCTAAGGAAAATTGCACTCCCTCTTCTTGCAACGAATTTAAAAGATCATGAGAAAAGTCGGGGTTACTCATTAGCGTTTTTTCTGTTATCTCTAATGAAATTTGAAAAGGCTCTATCTGATACGTTTTTAACGCGTTATTCAAACAATAAATCAACCATTCACTATGCATATGATTAGATGGGATATTTAAACAGTATTGTATACCTTGACCGACCGCATTCCACTGCGCATATTGAGACAATGCGGTATTGATTAACCATGAATGAAAATCATCGAATAAGCCGAGCTTTTCAATCATATTCACTAACTCTTGTGCAGACACCGTAAAACCCACCGGATCCCACCTAGCCAATACCTCTAAACCATATAAGGATTGATCCGTTGATCTAACAATAGGCTGATAGGCTAACGATAAGTCGTTATTTTTAATCGCTAAAGGCAACATGATTTCGAGCTGCTTTATGCGCTTCCATTCTTTATCGTGCTCTTCTGAAAAACAACTTAAACTCGCTTTTCCCGATTGCTTAGCTTGGTACATTGCTTCGTCGGCTTGCTTCAACAGGTCTTGCATATTGACTGCTGTTTTAGGGTAGTACGCAATACCAATAGACAATGAAATGGTTAATGAATAATCACCAACAATAATAGGCTGCGACACCGCTCGTAAAATCTTCTCTGCTGTTTTATTGGTGTCCTCTTCATCAATACAATCTAACAATATTGCAAATTCGTCACCACCTAAGCGCGCAGGGCTATCGGTATTTCGACAGCTTGCTTTCATTCGTTCGGCCACCGCCTTTAAAATCTCATCCCCTTCGTAATGACCATAAGTATCATTGACCTGTTTAAAATCATCGACGTCAATGTAAAGCACCGAACAACTATTATCATAACGATCACATTTAATCAATAGCGCCTTGGAGCCTATCTAAGAATAACGCACGGTTAATGAGCCCCGTTAATGTGTCATAGTGCGCCAAATACTGTAACTGGTCTTGCAATTGGCACGTTTGAATAGCGCTTTTGATACTATGATTTAAAAGCTCTTTAGTGATATCACCTTTGACTAAATAGTCTTGTGCGCCACTACGCATAATGTCGACAGCAATTTTTTCATCGCCTTCACCCGTCATCATAATAACGGGAATGTGTTGGTTATGGCTTTCTTCACGAATCGCTTTAATAAACTCAGCTCCGTTAGCACCGGGCATCATGTAGTCGATCAAACAGCAACTAGGCTGATATTGCTCCAACAACTTTTTTGCTTCCTCACAAGTGACGGCCTCTAGCATCTCACCTTGACTATAAGGAGCAAGAACATCAATTAATTCGCCAAAAAGCATTCTATCCGCAGGATTGTCATCGACAATCAAAACGCCAGACTTTTTGCGTTTATCTAAATCAGAATTATTTTTCATGGGAATAAAATAAATACATTATGTTAATGACTACTACTTACATGGACTTTATGAAAAATGTCTTTATACAAATAGCTTGCATACAAAAAACCTTCATAAAAATAATTTATGCACGAGTAACTTCTCGTGAACATAGCTGCTATGCAATAATCTTGACATAAAAAGCTCTACCTTAATGGCCGACATCATGATTAAAATAGCCCACTATTTCTTTGAGCTTAGTTTTCTTGTCATCTTTAACTGCAAGAAATTCTAAACCATAAAGATAGCGCACCTGATCTGACGATGCTTCTTTGCGCTCTTGACTACGCATCACTTCCGCTTTAAGACTTAAGGGGGTATTAAGCTCACCACCTTCATGCTGAGGCACTTGAATTTCTAAACGCAATAATTGTTTACTCGCACCCACAGATGGTAATGGCTCTTTAAGAACCAAACGGCAGCCCGACAAACTCACATCCTCTATCATCGTATTGAGCATTTCTTGCCCACCACAAAAAAGCTTCGCAACAACATTCGATTTTACTCTAGGCTTTTTGCGCTGTTCATTACCGACAGACGCACTAAATCTAGATAGATCTCTCACAGTGTAACCACTCAACCGTTGGCGAAGATCTTCTGCTGTTTTATATAGATCTTCGCTAACCAGCGAAGTAGAATCCGCACAGCTAGCGTTACTTTTTAATACTTCAAACAAGCCTGTAATACCGGAAGATAGCTCACTAATACGTACTGATTGATGATCGTTTTTTTGCAATACTTTGTCATTATTATCCGCTGTTAATTGAACATCTTGGCTCATTTCCTCAAAGCGACTAATTGTATATTGTGAACTCGCTTGAATCGTGTTCACCTGTTCAACAAGAGATGACATCGACTCTACAGAGTTTCCCACCTTAGTGCTAAACGTATCAATAAGCTCCGTAATTTCATCCGTTGATGTGGATGTTCGAGCGGCTAATGTTCTCACCTCATCGGCAACAACGGCAAAGCCTCGCCCTTGCTCTCCCGCACGCGCCGCTTCGATAGCAGCATTCAACGCCAATAAATTAGTTTGCGATGCAATATTTTGAATGGAGTCCACTATCGCATGCATCTTTTCGGTCGATTCACTCAAACTGGTCATTAAATCAGAGGCCGCACTTACCCCTTCAACTGCGTTTTCTAAATCAAGAATATTTTTTCTCGCTGAAGCAATGCCTTCGCTCGTCTTTTCTTGACTATTATTCACAGACTTGGATGCTTGTTCGATATAGCTTTTAACCACTCCAGAAATCTCTAACAATTCCTCTATGGAAAGCTGAACTGAATTGACTTTACTATCTTGCTCATTGGCGGTTTCGATAATATTTTTGGATATATGGGACACTTGCTGAGCAGTATTTTTCATATGCAAGCTGCTTGATTTCATCGTGCCAAAAAACTGCTCTAGACTGTTACGCATATCATTAATAGAGCGCGCTAAGATAGAAATCTCACTTTTCCCCTCAGAGAAACTCAGTGGCAATTCGTTATCCAGCTTTCCATCACGAATACTATTGGAAAACTCACACAGCTTCTCTAAAGGACGTGTAACCCATCGAATGATCAATAGACTTAACATCACGCCTAAAAGGGTGGATATCACCAAAAGGCTTATTACACGCGCTTTTAATGCGCTCACTTTCGCATGATATTCACGAGCCAGCACATTAACTGCCGCATTCATACTACCAACCAACTCATCTGTTTTTTGACTTAACGCGACATATTGCTCCGCTGACACTTCTGCGGCGGAGGCAAATACATCAAGTCGCTTATTGTGCTGATTCCATAGCACTTCAACATCAGACAAGGCACTCAACACTTCACTACGATCAGGTGAAGGCAGCGAAATCATTTCCATCATTGCAGTGTCCAAGAATACGTCACCACCATTTATCAACGTTTCTAATGAAGCAACAAATAGCTTCTTAGTTGTCTCTACCTTGGCACTACTCGCGACTTGCTGCCGTTGCACAATCACTTCTTTTGTCATCTTTTGAAGCAACATTCGTTGCCTTCCAGCGATATTGATAATATGGCCATCTAAACTCTGCTGATTAAGTGTAGAAATCACGCTGAGCGCTGCAAAGCTAGAGAAAAGTATGAAAAAGGCGCTAAGTACGGCGATTTGCCATTTAACAGAAATTTGGTTTAAAAAACGCATAAATAACATATCCCACTAGAAAACAGATCACCCGACCATTGAGCAGCTCCCACGGATTCGGCAGCTACATCACGGCAATATAAATAAGAGTATAGACAGGGATTTCGTATTTAACGAAGATTAGGAGCGGATTTATCCAAACGGAAGGTACAAAAGAGAAAAGTGTATAAAAAGAATAGAAACAAGCTATCGCATTAAACCGCTAACACGGCCATAGAACGAACTAACATCGCATACAATAACTAACCAATTAAGGGGTGCGGCTAGCTATTGCGACTGAAGCAGTAAGCTGAAGAAAGCCAAATTAGAGGAGTTAAACTACATTTCCTTAAGCTACAACCCCTAAATTAAAGCCCCAAGACTTCCTGCATGGAGTAAAAACCATTTTTTTTGCCAGATAGCCAAGCAGCGGCACGCACTGCACCACGGGCAAAAGACATGCGACTGGACGCTTTGTGAGTAATTTCTAAACGCTCGCCTTCCGCCATAAACATTACCGTATGATCGCCAACAACATCACCACCACGAACGGTCGCAAAACCGATAGTCTCTTGATCCCGCGCACCCGTTTGGCCTTCGCGCCCATAAACCGCTACTTTCGACAAATCACGGTTCAGCGTATCAGCAATCACTTCACCCATCACTAAGGCCGTACCTGATGGTGCATCTACCTTGTGGCGATGATGCGCTTCAACGATTTCTATATCGCTGTCGTCACCCATCACGCTGGCAGCCATTTCTAGCAACTTTAGTGAAAGGTTAACGCCCGTACTGTAATTAGCTGCCTTGATAATCGGCAACTGAGAGTACATTTTCTCTAAAACAGCCAATTCTTCAACCGAGAAGCCAGTCGTACCGATAACAATACCTTTGCCATTCGCCGCGCAGCATTCGGTATTAAGTAATGTCGCCGAAGGCGCTGTAAAATCAACTAACACATCAAAATCATTAACCACTTCGGCAATATCGCCCACCAGCATTACGCCATTTTTACCAATGCCTGCCAGCTCACCGGCATCCGCACCGATTAGAGACGAATGCGGCTGCTCTATTGCTGCAGTAAATACCGCATCAGGCGATACCGCGATGGCCTCAATCAGCATTTTTCCCATGCGGCCAGCCGCTCCTGTTACCGCAATACGCGTAGACATAGTAAATACCTTAAAATAATAGATAACGAATAAATAATTGGGCAGGAGTTTATCAGAAAAAAAGGAATGATGGTGAGCGATAGAGAGTGTGGATAACAAACAGAAATGAACGCGATGGCAAGTGATGCCACCGCGGGAATGAGCAAGGCAGCTGGTTTTAGTTAAAAAACTCTTTCATGCCTTCAAACCAACTGCTTTGACGAGGCGAATGCTTATCCGCTTTCGTTGCAGTCTGAAATTCTCTTAGCAACTCTTTTTGCTTGTTACTTAAATTGACTGGCGTTTCGATCACTACACGGCACATAAGATCGCCTTTTGAACCACCTCTTACAGGCGTCACACCTTTGCCGCGCAAGCGGAATAGTTTACCGGTTTGCGTTTCTGCCGGCACTTTCAATTTTACGCGACCATCCAAGGTAGGCACTTCCAACTCGCCGCCTAATACTGCATCAACAAAATTAACCGGGACTTCACAATAGAGGTTAGCGCCGTCACGCTCGAAAATATCATGAGGCTTAACAGAAATTTGCACATACAAATCACCCGCCTGACCACCTGCTGGCCCTGCTTCACCTTCACCCGATAAGCGAATGCGATCGCCGGTATCAACCCCTTCCGGCACTTTAACCGATAAAGTTTTTGATTCTTCAACACGGCCTTGACCATTACAACTATTACAAGGATCGCTAATAATCGTGCCTTGCCCATGACAAGTAGGACAAGCTTGCTGCACAGAGAAAAAACCTTGCTGCATACGTACCTGACCCACACCACCACAGGTAGAACACTGCACTGGCTTTGATCCAGGTTTAGCGCCAGAACCACCACAAGGCTTACAAGCCACTAAGGTAGGCACACGGATTTTTGCGGTTGTACCTTTAACCGCTTGCTCTAAATCAACCTGCAAGGTGTATTGTAAATCCGAGCCTCTTTGAGGGCCGCCACGACCACGACCGCCGCCAGCACCACCAAAAATATCGCCGAACACATCACCAAAAATATCACTAAAATTATGCGCGCCACCGCCGCCACCCATTTGTGGGTTAACGCCGTCATGACCATATTGATCGTAAGCGGCACGCTTTTGTGAATCCGATAAAATTTCGTAAGCTTCACTGGCTTCTTTAAACTTTTCTTCTGCGTCTTTATCATCTGGATTACGGTCAGGGTGAAACTTCATAGCCACACGACGATATGCTTTCTTCAGATCTTTCTCTGAAATATTTCTTTCAACACCCAAAATTTCGTAATAATCGCGCTTAGACATAAAATTTATTAACCGTAACAATATTCAAATAGTAGAACGAGAAAAATAGATAGGGGGCGAAGTATTACCCAGCCCCCTATCTATTCATTTATACCAACAAGTAATATTACTTGTCGTCTTTCACTTCTTCAAACTCAGCTTCAACCACACCGTCGTCCGCTGCATCTGCTTGCTGCGCACCTTCACCGGCATCTGCACCCGCTTCGCCTGCTTGCGCAGCTTGTTCGGCATACATTTTTTGCGCTAGCGAGCTAGACGCTTCTGTCAGCTTGGTAGTTGCTGCAGCAATAGCTTCTTTATCATTCGCTTTAAGTGCGGCTTCTGCTTCAGTAATGGCTTCTTCAATCGCTGCCTTTTCTTCTTCAGTCGCTTTATCACCCGCTTCTTCTAACGTTTTCTTCGTTGCGCTAATTAAGCCGTCAAGCGTATTACGCGCAGTGACTAACTCTTCGAAATCACGATCCGCTTCAGCATTGGCTTCCGCATCTGCAACCATTGCTTCGATCTCGTCATCGCTCAAGCCAGAAGACGCTTTAATCACGATAGACTGCTCTTTACCCGTGCCTTTATCTTTCGCGCTTACGTTTAAGATACCGTTCGCATCAATGTCAAAAGTCACTTCAATTTGTGGCATACCACGTTGCGCTGGCGGAATATCTGCCAAGTCAAAACGACCTAGTGATTTATTCTGAGCCGCTTGCTTACGCTCGCCCTGAACCACGTGAATGGTCACTGCAGATTGATTATCGTCTGCGGTTGAGAATATTTGTGATTTTTTAGTAGGAACTGTGGTATTTTTTTCGATCAATGGAGTCGCAACGCCACCCATGGTTTCGATACCTAAAGTAAGCGGAGAAACGTCTAACAACAATACGTCTTTCACGTCACCTGATAATACGGCACCTTGAATCGCTGCACCCATGGCGACTGCTTCATCAGGGTTTACATCTTTACGTGGATCCTTACCAAAGTATTCAGCGACCTTTGCTTGCACTAATGGCATACGGGTTTGACCACCCACTAGAATCACTTCGTCGATTTCGCCTACTGACAAATCAGAATCCGCTAAAGCCACTTTTAACGGCTCGATAGTACGCTGCACTAACTCTTCCACTAATGACTCTAATTTTGCACGTGTCAACTTAACGACCAAGTGTTTAGGGCCTGATGCATCAGCTGTAATATATGGCAAGTTCACTTCGGTCTGCTGCGCAGATGACAATTCGATTTTGGCTTTTTCTGCAGCTTCTTTTAAACGCTGAAGCGCTAAAGGATCGTTATGCAAATCAATGCCGCTGTCTTTTTTGAACTCAGCCGCTAGATATTCGATTAAACGCATATCGAAATCTTCACCACCAAGGAATGTATCACCGTTGGTTGCTAGCACTTCAAACTGGTGCTCGCCATCAACGTCGGCAATTTCGATAATAGAAATATCAAATGTACCACCACCTAAGTCATATACAGCGATCGTTTTATCGCCTTTTTCTTTGTCCATACCGTATGCCAATGCTGCCGCTGTTGGCTCATTGATAATACGCTTAACGTCTAGGCCCGCAATTTTACCCGCATCTTTTGTTGCCTGACGCTGAGAATCATTAAAGTAAGCCGGTACAGTAATAACTGCTTCGCTAACGGTTTCGCCAAGATAATCTTCAGCAGTTTTTTTCATCTTCTTAAGAATTTCAGCAGAAATTTGAGGCGGCGCTTTTTTGTCGCCCTTAATTTCTACCCAAGCATCACCGTTGTCGGCAGCAACGATTTTGTACGGCACCATAGAGATGTCTTTCTGTACAACGTCGTCTTTAAATTTACGACCAATCAAACGCTTAACTGCGTTCAATGTATTAGTCGGGTTAGTGACCGACTGACGCTTAGCGCTTTGGCCCACTAAGATTTCGTTATCTTCAGTGAACGCAACGATAGAAGGCGTGGTGCGATCACCCTCTGCGTTTTCAATGACTTTTGCTTTGCCGTCGACAAGCACTGCGACACATGAGTTGGTTGTACCCAAATCAATACCAATTATCTTTCCCATTAGGGGTCTCCGCTATATTTGCTGGTTATGCACTAGGTGCATGAGTTAAAAGGGTTGAAAAAACCATCCTTTTTACAGGGATTTTTTTCGTTGTCTCTAATATTGGCCTGAGAGAAATAATTTCAAGGCCAATGATTATTTTTTCTACAAATTCTTTCTATTGATAACGTCTTTCTATTAACAACTAAGGCGCGCTAGAAACGACAACCATTGCAGGACGCACTAAGCGGCCATTCAGGGTGTAACCTTTTTGAAATACATCCATGACCGTATTGGGTTCCATATCCGGATTAGGCACCATGGTCATTGCTTGATGCAGCTGCGGGTCAAAAGGTTCGCCCGCTGGGTCGACCATCTCTACCTTGTGTTTTTTTAGCGTATCTTGCAGCGACTTAAGTGTTAGTTCGACACCTTCTAGCACGGCTTTTTGAGTCTCGTCTTCTGGATTACCTGCGGCTATCGCACGCTCGAGGTTATCGGCAACCGGAAGTAAGTCTGCAACAAATTTTTCTAGGGCAAATTTACGGGCTTTTTCCACATCTTGCTCAGAACGGCGTCGTACATTTTGCGCGTCAGCATGAGCACGTAACACCTGCTCTTTTAATGATGCAATTTCTTCTGTTAACACATCACCAATAGAGTCATCGGAAGACTCTATTTCTACTTCTGCGTCGACTTCGGCATCATCGTTATTGACACTTTCACCTTCATCAACGACGGTTTCATTTTCGATAATCGGGTCTACTACTTTTTCTTCGGATTCATTCGCCACGTGCGTCTCCACTGTTGTGCTGTTTATAACTACTCATATGCCTACTTAATAACTACTTACTTGTTCATACGTTTTTTATAGCATCGCGCGTAGCGAGACAAACATATAAAACAGTCATCAATCTAATACTGCCGCATATATAAGGACGATTTAAGCGGTTTCAAGTATAGCCATACATATTATGGTGATTTATTCTCAAGGCCGGCGCTCAATCATCGTTCAAACAAATATCTCAAAGCTCCCCTAAATCGCACCTTAAATCGCACCTTAAATCGCAAGCCTAAATCCCACACTGCATCCAAACATAAGCCTATTGGCAGACCTCACAAAATACTGTATAAATAAACATAGATTTTTTTTGGAAAACAATCCCCTGCATTAATGCACCCTAAGCAACAAAAACGATAGAAAAAACGAGAGAGTAACCATCATGCTGACCCATATCACAATCAATAACTTCACTTTAGTGGAGCATCTTGATTTAGACTTAAAAACAGGCATGACGGCGATTACAGGAGAAACGGGCACAGGTAAATCGATATTGCTCGACGCCCTTGCCATGACACTAGGCGAGCGCGCCGATGCCGACCGAGTACGTTTTGGCAGCAAGCGAGCCGATATTACCGCCACCTTTTCTCTAGATGATTTAGCTAGCGCTAAATCATGGCTGATTAAAAACGACCTAAGCCACGATGAATCTCATGAAAATGAATGCCTATTGCGCAGAACGGTGACTGCCGAAGGGCGATCTCGCTGCTTTATCAACGGTCAACCCGTGACACTCCAACAAGTTCGCGCCTTAGGCGAGCTATTAATTGACATCCATAGCCAGCATGCACACCAATCACTACTCTCTAAACAAACTCATCAACGTTTGTTGGATGAATTCGCGCAACACCAACCTCTAGTGAAAAAAGTAAAACAGACCTATCAAGAGTGGCAATCGCTACACTCCACACTCGTTTCGCTACGAGACAATGCGGATGAAACGAAAGCCCGCTATCAGCTATTACATTATCAAGTAGAAGAGTTAAACCAGCTCGATTTAACTGAAGGCGAACTTAGCAAGCTAGAGGTGGAGCAAAAAACCTTAGATAGTGCAGATATTATTATTCACAAAAGCCAACAGCTCGCGGAATATTGCGATAACGAGGAACACGGTTTGCAGCCTAGTTTATCGCAAGCCATTCGCTTACTAGGTGATATAAACCCTAAAAGCATGGCATTATCCAATGCCGAACAATTATTAAACAACGCGCTCATTCATATAGACGAAGCCTACGCAGAAATTCGCCATCAAGTGGATAATACCGAACTCAACCCAGAACGATTACAAGAAGTTAACGGACGCCTATCCGCATGTTATGACATTGCCCGCAAACACCATATACAGCCCGAAGAGCTACCGGAGAAACACCGGCAGCTAGCGGAGGAACTAGCCTCACTTTCAGGCGGAGACGAGCAACTGGGCGAACTAACAGAACAAGTCGCGGCAGCCAAACAATTGTTTAGCAAACACGCCGAAAAACTGTCGAAGCAGCGCCAAACTTCGGCCAAAAAGCTCACCAAAGAAGTGAATAAACAGCTAGAAACGCTGTCGATGGCCAATGCTGACTTTATTGTCAATATAGTGAGTGATGATGTCGCACCTAGCACTTATGGTATTGATCAAATAGAATTTTTAATTAGCACCAACCCAGGACACCCACATAAACCACTAGGCAAAGTCGCGTCTGGGGGTGAATTATCCCGTGTTAGCCTCGCAATTCAGGTGGCTACCGCCCAAACTTCTCACGTCGCGACTCTCGTATTCGATGAAGTCGATGTCGGGATTGGCGGTTCCACTGCAGATATCGTAGGGCGTTTACTCGCTCAACTAGGCGATCGCAGCCAAGTACTTTGTGTCACTCACCTTGCACAAGTGGCCAGCAAAGCTCATCAACACTGGCAGGTGAGCAAATCCAGCACAGACAACAGCACACAAAGCACTATTATCGAACTACAACAGCAAGATAAAATCGAGGAAATTGCCCGCATGATCAGCGGTAGTGATTTATCTGACCAGTCGCTTGCACACGCCAAAGTAATGTTGGAGCAGGTGTAGTAGTGAATTCCTGATATTTCAATCTACCGCGAGTACCGTTTATACAGCGCCCGCTCATCTTGACTTAGCCCACAACTGATATACTATTATTTGATCGAGTCGACATTGTACCGATGGCCACTATTGCACAATAGCGGCTTGATACATGGGGCTTCTCCCATCAAGAAACTTCTGATTAAGTCATTACCGACTACTAAGGCCTTTTATGAAAACCCTAGACATGTCCCATTACAACGACATTCTACCGGTAGAAAAACTCTATCGTCTTGCCGAAGAACAGCAGAATAGCTATCGTAAAGCACAGCCTTATTCACACGGCGTATTTGATGATGTATTCGAACCGTCTATTTTAAATAATATAATCCGCGAGTTTGACTCAAAAGAAGAATGGAAAACATTCGATACTAAATACGAAAAAAAATCACAACTCAGCAACGACGATAGCCTAGGGCCAAACACTCGAGCGCTGATTCACAACCTTAATTCCGGTTCATTTCTTACTTTTTTAGAAAAACTGACCGGCATCGAAAGTCTCATAGCAGACCCTTACCTATCTGGTGGCGGCCTACATAAAATTGAACCCGGCGGCAAGCTAGGCATACACACCGATTTCAATCGTAATGATCACCTAAGGCTGCATAGAAGAATTAATGTACTCGTTTATCTCAACGAAGACTGGGAGGAATCGTTTGGTGGACACTTTGAATTGTGGAGCGACCCTAAAGGAGCTCAGAAAAAGAAAATATTGCCTATATTCAACCGCATGGCTATTTTCAACACAACGGGTAACAGTTTTCACGGCCACCCTGAACCCTTAACTTGCCCGCCTGATCGCGCAAGAAAATCGCTAGCGCTTTACTATTACACCGTAGAAAAAGACGAACTTCAATCAAAGGGTAATCACGGCACAGTCTTTATAGATGAAAAGGGGAATAGAGATGAAATCGGCAAAACGCCATTCCTAACAAAGCTCAAAAGAAAGGCAGCATCGATATTAAAAGGCTAATTTAAATAGCGGCTATAAAACAAAAAACCGCTACTTTTCTAGCGGTTTAACATATAAGACTAAGTTATGCTCGACCAACTCATAGCCGTTTTCTTCAGCGATTTGCTGTTGCAGTAGCTCAATTTGCTCATTATGAAACTCAATCACCTTGCCCGTTGTCACACAAACCATATGATCATGGTGCTCACCACGATCTAATTCGAACACCGAGTGGCCGCCATCAAAGTTATGACGCTCAACCAAACCCGCAGACTCAAATTGAGTTAATACACGATAAACGGTGGCTAAACCTACGTCCTCATTAGCATCCAGCAATTCTTTGTAAACATCCTCTGCACTCAAATGGCGCTGAGGAGACTTTTCTAAGATCTGCAGTATTTTAACTCGAGGCAGCGTTACCTTTAGTCCGGCATTACGTAATTCAGTATTTTCAGTGGACATGCGATAAACCCTTGCGTTTTTTTTCTGCTTGCGTCAAATTAGCCATCTAATCTATCCATTATCCCCGATCGCACTACTAGGTGGAACCCTAATAATGAAAATTTCGTCATCTGCTTTACTATTATCTGTTGCTTTACTGCTATCTGCTTGCTCAGGTTTTTTTCCTGGCTCATATCGCATCGACATCCCTCAAGGCAATCTCGTTACCGAAGAGAAAGTAAACGAAGTCACAACCGGCATGAACAGACGACAAGTACAACGCATTCTTGGCTCACCTTTACTAGTGGATACCTTCAACCAAAACCGCTGGGATTATTTTTACAGTGTCGACACCAAAAAAGGAACCAATATTGAGTACCACATCACCATCGTATTTAAAGACGAAGTGGTTAAAGAAATCATCAAAAATGATGACTAACCCACCTTCTTCAGCCTTTCTTTAAGGAAGCTTTCTCAGCGCGCTGCCTGCGCGCGGCTTTAGGGTCAGCGATTAATGGACGATAAATCTCAACACGATCCCCTGCCTGCAAAACATAATCCGCAGGGGCTTTAATCGTTTGCCCAAACACCCCCATTTTTGCGCTATCCAAATCTACATCATCGAAGTCTTTACACACCGCTGACTGCTTAGTAGCCAATAAAGCAGTGGTGCCTTTCTCCACTAACAAGCCATAAATTTTTTGCTTTTCTGGAAGTGCGTAGGCGACTTCCACTTCTATCATTTCGTTTTCTGCCATTAAAGACTCCGCACTCAGCACATATTAAATGCTATCTATTTTTCGATCGACTCACTTTACCACTCTATTCACACACTTATTGGGCATTACTATTGAGTGCTACTATTGAGTACCGCTATTGAGTACCACTATTGAACACTACGTATAAACTTGCTCAGCTCTTTCGCATAACGCATCTACTTGTCGGTTCGCATTTCTTTCAAATTTAGAACCCAATGTCATCGCCAATATAGGATTACTAAACTGAAATTCCAAATGAAGAGTGACTTTACAAGCACTATCCGACAACTCATCAAACTGCCAGCGACCTTCAAACACGCTAAATGGCCCTTCCACAAAGTGCATTACCATCACATTAGGCGGGTTCAATACATTTTTTGTCACAAAGCTTTGTTGGATACCCGACTTACCCAAGGTCAATCGTGCTTCCACCACCTCATCTGTTTGACTAATAATTTCAGCCCCCAAACAACCCGGCATAAACTGCGGATAAGCAGCAATGTCGTTAATCAAATCGAACATCTGCTGAGTCGAATACTCCACTAACGCAGAGCGAGAAATGGTTACCATAGTATATTTAACACCTATCTAAAATCAGGAACTCATAAGCCTTACGCGATACGGCTAATGCTTGCCATCTTAACATGCACAAAAGCATGTGGTCAGCATCAAAAGCATATCCATACCAAGATGAAAACGTTATAATTTGCGGCTATGGCTAAAAAACAGAAAACATCCGACAACACTATTGCTCAGAACAAACGAGCGCGCTTTGACTATCATATTGAAGAACAATTTGAGGCGGGCTTATCTCTGCAAGGCTGGGAAGTTAAAAG
>AEVK01000033.1 GCA_000209515.2 gamma proteobacterium IMCC1989 | reverse complement strand
TGTGGGGGGGAGTGCCAATGATCTAGGTATTGCTACCGGATCGTCTACTTCCGGTACCGGTGGTGCGAATGATTATGACTTTACGATTGCTGTCGATGGTACGACTTCTGGCAATATTAGTATTACTCCGGATAGCTATGCCAGTTTTGATGATGTAGCTGCTCACTTAACGACTCAAATAAACGCCGATCCGACATTAACTGGTGCTGGAGCCGGCGTGACAGTGACCCATGATGGCTCTGTTTTTGTGGTGACTTCTAATGCTACTGGAGTAAGCTCTACTATTGCTAACGCGACAGCCGTAGGCAGTGAAGCAGCGACATTGGGTATTACTGCCGGAACTGCCACCCAAGGCGCGGCAACGGGCGGTAGTGCGGATGAATATGATTTTTCTGTGACGGTGAATGGCACTACATCGGGCACTATCAGCTTAGCTGCGGGTAATTACGCCGATAAGGATGCGGTAGCGATAGAAATACAAAATAAAATCAATGCCGATACTCTGTTAGCGGCTGCGGGTACTTCGGTTGATGTGGCGTACGATTCAGATAACGACACGTTTTCTATCATCTCTCGATTGTATGGGTCAAACTCTACCGTATCGGTAACTGATATTGGTGGCAATGCAGCAGATCTCGGTTTATCGGGCGGTGCCTCTTCTACTGGTATTAATGTAGCCGGTACGATTGACGGTGTAGCGGCGTTTGGAACCGGTAATGTATTACTGCCAGCATTAGGTGAACCTGGCGAGAGCATGGGATTAATTATCGGTGAAAATGCTACATCAGCAACACTTAATTTTTCTCGTGGTTTTAGTGGCCAGTTAGATTTACTGATTGAGCAGTTTTTAGATACAAATAATGGCGTTATCAGTCTACGTGAAGATTCTTTAAATAATAATCTAGACGGGTTTGATGAAGATCAAACGTCGTTAGATCGTCGCATTGAGGCATATGAAGAGCGTTTAACTTCTCAGTTTATTGCCATGGAAGCCATTGTGCGTAGTCTGCAAGATAGCAGTTCATTTTTAGAAAGTACTCTAGGCAGTCTTTTAGATAGTCTAAATGGCGGTAACTAATATTAATTTTTTCACTGCTGTTCCGTTAATTTAATATCGTTATGCCTGACTTAATCTGGTATCTAATCCGAACCTGAAAACACTGGATTATGAAAATTTTCCTTGGTTTTCACTCTTTGTTCTCACCCTTTGTTCTCCTCTTACATTTTTATTCCCTATTAAATTCATTTAAGCATATTGTTTCTCTCTTTTTATATAAAACGACTAAAGGTTTACTTGCTGCAGCCGTTACTATTTATAGGCTGAGAGAAAACAATAACTATCATTTTGGAGAACATCATCGTGAATGCTCAAGTTGCTTTAAGAGGGTATAACAACGTTAAGGTCGATGCAGGTGTTGCCGGTGCTTCTGCTCACGGTTTAATTCAAATGCTTTATGATGGTTTGTTAGAGCGTATGGCACAGCTTAAAGGCGCAATAGAGCAAAAAAATATTGAGCTAAAACATTTAAAAGTAAATCAAGCGACGAGTATTGTATTGGGTTTGCGCGAAGCATTGGACAGTAATCAAGGTGATGAACTGGCCGCTCGATTAGATAGTTTGTATGATTATATTCAACGTCAATTATGGAAGGCTCACGTGAATGATTCTCCAGAAGTAGTCGATGAGTGTGTCACACTAGTCGTTGAAATAAGCTCTGCATGGAGAGAAATTTCTTCTAACGCACACTAAGTTTTTAGGTGCGTTTCCCATCATAATAAAAAGATATTCTTTCTTGTTGATCATGCCGAGCTCGACTCGGTATCTAGACAGTTCAAAAAATTATTAAGCTCTGAATGAGTTAAAAATATTTTCCTTAACGATAGATACAGCTTTTTCATTTTGTGTTTCCTCTGCGCTTCTTTCTTGGCACATAATATGCTGTTACTAAGTGTAACTAAATAAATGACGGTATTTTGCCGTTTAACGATGAGGATACCCTTATGTCTACATCAGTGATTGTAAATACTCATACTGAAACCACTACACATCATAATCCCGAAACAATTACGCCTTATCAGGTGATCACTTTGTTACTCGATGGTGCGTTAGAGCGCATTGACCAAGCGATTAATCATTTGTCTGACGGTGATATTGATGAAGCCGCGATTCTGGTGCAGAAAGCGGTAGGTATTGTTGGCGGCTTACGTGAAAGCCTTAACCTTTCTGAAGGTGGAGAAATTGCCGACAATTTAGATGCCTTGTATGAATATATTATGAGCCGCCTAGAGTCGATAAGTGATGATGAGCCTTTGATAATATTAGCAGAAGTAAAGAATTTGCTGCAAGAGGTCTACAATGGTTGGGATGGCATTTCGACGAGTATTAAATAATACGAATCGCATTTTTTGTTAAAGGTTTTACGATAATAGTCGTTAACCTTAGTGGTCACTTATTTATCACTGAGGTATTAGCTATGGTTATCGTCCCAGAGTCGCAAATGGTTCTAATGCGCAAACGTCGTGAATTGAATCAACTTATTAAAGATCATAAGTGGGATGAAATAGTGCTGATTGAAAGACAGTTGTTTCATGATATTAATACGGCAGTGAAAGATCCCCAGCGTTCGCCAAAAGATCTGCTGGCAGAATTAGGCGGCGTGATTCGTCTTTATAAAGAGCTCTCTATTGCTTGTCGCCAATATAGTAAAACACTAGGGTAATAGTTGATATTTCGAAGTGCGTGGCTTGTGATTGATATACGTTATTAGCTTATAAAAGTTGTGCAGGCCTAAAAAATAATTAATAGTCTATATTGTCAGCAGGGGACTTGCCTTGTAGCTGGTAGGCGAAAGCGATGATTTGTGCAATCGCAATATATAAGTTTTCTGGGATTTCTTCCCCCAACTCCAATGTCATTAATAACTCCAGTAACGCTTTGTTCTCACATAATGTGACACCGTGTTCGCGTGCAATATCAATAATTTCTTGTGCGGTATTACCTTCACCTTTAGCGCTAATGGTTGGTGCGCTATCGCCATCATAAAATAGAGCAACCGCTTGCCTAAGGTCACTTTCGCTAATATCTTCTGATGTATCGCTTGCTCTGTAGTTTTTCATGATATGTATGCGTTAGGTTTTAATATCGACTAAGTGAT
This sequence comes from gamma proteobacterium IMCC1989, assembly GCA_000209515.2. Lineage (GTDB taxonomy): Bacteria > Pseudomonadota > Gammaproteobacteria > Pseudomonadales > Cellvibrionaceae > Endobugula. The sequence continues at coordinate 1,216 of AEVK01000033.1, read as the reverse complement.
AATCAAGTGACATTTCTTGAGTCGGTGGTTTGCCATTAATACAGAGTAGTTCGTCTACCTGTAAACCGTTGGCAATAAGCGTATTGCGCAATGTCGAAAATTGTTGTTTTGCTTTATAGCACAACGCACTGGATTCGCTCCAGAGTGTGGCAGAAACGGTGTCGCCGATAATAGTGAGTTGACTGTGTAAGGTATCTACTTTTTGTGGTAATTCTGCGTTGTCTACCTTATCTTCGTTCAATGGTGAGCTAGGCAAATCAAAAGACATGAACACCTGCCAGCGGCGGCTGATTTTTTTTTCATCTTGTGTGTTTTCCTGTTCGGCCTCCGATTCTTTTTTATGGTGTCTTTCTTCGGTAATGCTTAATTGCAAGGGTAGTACTTGGTCACCCCAGCGTAACGCAATCTCAGCCATAAAAGCGTTAGCCTTATTGGATGCATGATTAGCGACATAATCGTCACTCGATTGTCCTTCGGCACCGAGTAAACGTAGTTGATTAAGGTGTATTTTATCTTGCACCCCTTGAGCCATTTGGCCAATTTTTTTAGCCGCTACGTCTCTAATTTTTTTGATGTCAGCCTGAACGTTAGCATCTGTTTTAAAACCGAGTAATTGCATAATGGCTGTCACTTGCTGTGAGACATTATCTGCAGATAGCTTGGTTGTAGCGGTAGCTGCTTGAGGCAGCAATTGGATTAACTGAGTGATGAGTTGATCAAACGATGTTTTTGGTAACGGTAGTTCGCTATTTTTTTGTCCCAAAACTTGATTCAACTGCCCAAGCACCAAACGCAGGTCGCTAGAAATACCGTGTTGTTGCTGCAATTTGTTTTCTGTTAATACGCCACTGTTAGCGAGTGCATTTTTGATGTTGTCTGCTGAGCCAAGTTGTTTGTCGGTATAGGCAAACTGGCTAAGTTGTTGCAGAGTGGTTTGGGTGTTTTTAGCCAATAAAATGTCTTGTGTCGCCGCAGGTAATTTGCCGATAGCTGCTAGTGTGTTGAGTAACTGACTTAAATTCTGCTGTTGAGGTAAAGCGCTTTTTAGACTGTCGGCAATCACTGGTCGCACACTTGCCACACTGGGCTTTATGCTAATTTGTTGTTGACTGTTCAGTTGTAATTGTAGCTGATCACCTATTTTGAATGGAGTAGGGGTAACCGTAGTCAGTAGGGTGGTGTTATTGTTTAATTGTCCTGTGGAGTTTAATTGTCC
>AEVK01000034.1 GCA_000209515.2 gamma proteobacterium IMCC1989 | reverse complement strand
AGTAGGGTGTGGTTGGTTAGGCGCTTACATAGAAATAGCCGAAACTTTTCCTTTACCACCAGTAGCAATATCAGAATCTGCGTACTGTATAGCCTCTAAAGCTAAAGAAGTATTTTCGGATACTTCAAAATCGATTCCAACACCAAAGGAAGCACCATCAAAGCTTTCTGTTTGAGGGAAGTTAGTTTCAATTTCCACATCACTAAAGCCTACAAGCAAATAAGGAGAAACCGAACCACCTACTGAAAACTTACCTAACACACTGACTAACTGATTAATTTCTAAGTCCACTTGACCAAACTTATCATCACCTGCATCAAGTATTTATACCACCGCTACCGCTAATGGTAAGCGTTGCCAGGCGCTTGGCGGTGCTAAAAACCATGCTATTTTAATGTCCGATGCTGACATGGATAATGCTACTAATGCCTTAATGGGTGCTGCTTTTGGTTCATCGGAAGAACGCTGCATGGCTCTATCGGTTGTTATTGCAGTAGGTGATGCTGCTGATGCATTCATCGTTAAAATGCAAGAGTGTATGCAAAAGTTAAACGCCGGCGCATATGATGATAACGATAATGATTTTGGCTCCCTAATCACTCAGCAACACAAAGAAAAAGTCATTAATTATATTAACGAAGCAGAAAGTAAAAATGCTGATATTGTCGCTGATGGCCGCAACGCTTCGGTAACAGAATATGAAGAGGGGTTTTTCGTAGGTGCGACACTGATAGATAAAGTAACAATGGAAATGCAGAGCTATCAAGAAGAGATATTTGGCCCTGTATTACAAGCGGTTCAAGTCGACTCAATGGAAGCGGCTATGCAACTTATTAACGATCACGAATACGGAAATGGAACCTGTATTTTTACACGGGATGGCGAAGGTGCGAAGTTTTCGTTTGGTTAAGTGCATCCGATTCTCTTTTTAAAGGCATATAGCATTTTCCTGATTATTAGCTATGTGCCTTTTTTTCTGCACGACGACGAGAAAAAAATACACTTATAATCTCTGAACATTCCTCTGCACATACTCCACCTTGATACAGTACTTTATGATTAAGGTAAGCCTTATCTAGCTGTTGAGTTTGGCTCACAATAACACCTGCTTTTGGCTCAGTGGCACCGTAGACTAAGCGGGCAATTCGACTATGCACTATAGCCCCTGCACACATACCACAAGGTTCTAACGTTACATATAAGGTCGCGCTGTTTAATCGATAATTACCGATATGATTTGCTGCATTACGCAATGCTTGAATTTCTGCGTGAGCGGTGGGGTCGCAAAGGCTGATCGGTTGATTGAAGCCACTACCAATTATTTCATTGTCTTTGACGACCACCGCACCTACAGGAATTTCGTCCATACCCGCCGCTTGCTGCGCTAACAGCAAAGCCTGCTGCATCCAGTAACAATCATCTTTTTCTGTCAAAATAAAACCCTATTTTTTTGTGGTTTTTTTATGGTTTATTTAACGCCATAGCTTCTAGTCTATTGCTTTAATATATTCAAACCGTGGCTTTTCTTCTCCATCTATTACGATGGTTTCAATGAACATTTCATAAGGACGAACCCATAACGAATAATCACCGTATAGGCAGCGGTACACGACAAACCACTCTTGTGTCTCGCTATGACGGGCCACTTCTATTACTTGATACTCTTGCCCTTTGTAGTGCTTGTAAAGACCAGAAGCCAACTTTTTTTCTGTCATTCTACTTTCCTGTGAATAGGTCGTGGTGATTATGGTTTAGCTAATGAACTGCTATCGACAATAGTTTGGCCTATTGGTGCTAAAGAAATAACGGCTAACTTCACGTGCTGAATTCCAAATGGAATGCCTATAATGGTGACAAAGCAAGCGACCGCAGAAACAAGATGACCTAATGCCAACCAGATACCGGCTAATAAAAACCAAATAACATTGCCAATGAAGCCAAACCCGCCTGTGCCTATATCTTCGCTATGGCCAAGATCTTTTCGACTCACTGGTTCTTTACCAAAAGGCCATAAAGCAAACATACCAATGACAAAACAAGCCTTACTCCAAGGAATACCAATAACGGTAATAAACGCTATGGTGCCCAATAAAAACCACATAAGCCCCATCACAAAGCCACCAAGAACAAACCACAAAACATTACCGAGCAAGCGAAACATATTTTCTCCTTATTTTTAAATATTAGAGCTTATGCGTATATAAGTAACTGATTCCAAGAAAAAACTCTCAAAGATCGATAGAACGCGCTCAAAAAAAGTCTATACATTTTATCACCCTAAAGGTTTCTTTGAGGTGTATTCATGTAGGGCAACATCATAAACCATTTATTACCTTATTCTACCTGAACAACTATATACAACCACATCAACTTTTTTGCACTTACAAATGAGCCTAAAAATCATTAACTGGCATAGGGTAAAAACTAATTAGCGGTGTTTTAGACCATTTCTCACACGATATCCAATAAGCAGCTGCTTAGAAAACAACCTTAAATCGCCTAAAAGCTTTTACTTTTATCATCGCACCCTGCACCTGAAAATATAAGAATATAAAACCCCCTATATTTAGTGCTAAAAAAACCCCATTAATTGAAAATCAATGGGGTTTTAAAATTTATAAAAATATTGGCAAAAGCTATTTAAGGACTGTTAGTTAGTTAATTATAATTGTTAAGTGTACTCACTCTAGATAAAAGGCTTTAACTCGATCAAAGAATTGGGGGCGAATATAAAATACCCCCAGCATTCCATTGTGCATTTAATCCTCTGGCAATCTTTAACGTAGACTCTGATCCAACATTACGCTCAAAGCTCTCTGAGTAATTACCTACTTGCTTAATGATATTATAGGCCCAATCAGCCGAAAGGGATGAGTTAGTGCTTAATTCCCCTTCAGAACCTAGTAGGCGCTTTTGTCCAAGCTCACCAGACTTTCTTAAAATATCAACATTGAGACTAGTAATGCCTAGAAACTCAGCTTCGATCATCGCTACAAGTGACCAGCGTACAATATTAAACCACGTATCGTCACCTTGACGAACAACCGGCCCTAGAGGTTCTTTAGAAATAACTTCTGGCAAAACGACAAACGACTCTGGATTCATAAGGCCTGTTCGAAAAGAATACAGCTGTGACTGATCCGAAGATATAACATCGCACATTCCCTTATCTAAACCATCTCTTACATCACTCGACTTATCAAATATTCTTCTCTTATAAGTCATATTGTTATTGTTAAAAAATATTTCTATACCTACCTCAGAGGTACTGCCTGCCTGTACACAAAAAGAGGCACCATCAAGCTCAAAAGCACTGCTGACGCCAAGCTCTTGAGATACCAAAAATCCCTGACCATCATAGTAATTAATTCCGGCAAACTTGAGCCCCATCGCCACATCTCTTGTTAGTGTCCAAGTAGTATTCCTAGACAACAAATCGACCTCATTTGATTGCAAAGCAACAAAACGTTCTTTAGCGGTAAGTGGTTTGTATGCGACTTTATCGGCATCACTAAACACTGCAGCAGCGACTGCACGACAAACATCCACGTCTAACCCACTCCACACACCTTTATCATTTTTTTGTGAAAACCCTGTTAATCCATCACTAACGCCACAAGAAACGAAACCGCGTTCTCTAACATCCTCCAATGTACCCGCCTTTACCCCTAGGGCAGCTAAAAATAAAACCCCTACTATTATGGTCTTGAGTAATTTCATATATTTTCTCCTGACAATTCTGATAAGTGAATTACCATATGTATTTATTTTTACGGCACATGAAACATGGCGATATATATCATTAATAACGAGATAATTTTTATTATCAATAACCACTTTATAAAAAATAATCAATTGGTAACTACTGACATCCTATACCATTTTATTTTTATTATATTTTCTTTTATTTTTATCAAAAGATAAAAATAATATATGGGCTATTAAAACCAAATAAAAAATGTAATTGAAATCAACACAAACACCTAATCCCCTAGGGAAGGCAACAAAAAAACAAGTAAGCTACACACTTAATCAAGTATAAAATAAAACATTAAAATAAAAAAAGAACATTTAAAGTGATAGAAAAATAATACAACGGGAGCGAACAACTATAAACATCAAGTTGCTGTCAAAGAAATAATTAATAACAGAAGGGAAGCAATGGGTACTAAAACGGGAGAGTATTCTCTCTACAAAAGAGAAAAAAGTTTTCAAATCTATAATATACCTAATTAGGTGCAAGTAAAGGTATGGCCTTAAATTAATTTCACACAGTGTATCGCAGTGTATGATTTAAGGTTGAAACACGCTAAAAAATCAACGTCATTAAACTAAGACCAGCCTAAAAGCTCTACACACTAATATTGATTCTAGGCCGCTTAGTCGATGTTCGACGATCGCTGCTGGTTCGCATATCGAGTGCAGGTCTAATATTTTTCTTACGTCTGTCTTGCCCACGTCGCTTGCTCTGCTCCCTTTTATTCCGTTCTTTTTGCTTTGAAGGCTTTTCATAAAGCTCTGCGTAAGAATGCTCAGGGGCGTCTTTATTTATTTCTGATCCAGCAACGGCAACTTCGCTTCGCTTTGGATAAGTCAGCTTAGCGGGGTTTACTGGAGGAATTAATGAGCCAATATTCATGATCCTTCCTCCTAACAATCAATTTAAGTGGTCTCAATACCACTAAAAACAAAAGGCTATTTATTTGTCATAAAACAGCCACCTATTAAGTATAGCGGCAGATTAGCGGTTTTCTTGACGTTTATTGTAAAAATAATCGAGTACCTATTACTATCGTGCTGAAAAATTAAGACAGTGGTATATAGGGTAGACTCGGAATACAGTCGAGCAAATGAGCTATTGCACTTATTGAGCTTTACAACTTATTGTTTTATATAGGTTTTTATCGGTAGCTGATGATCAATCCAACCGTCGGTAAATAATCCGCCTTGCATACCTTCAACGACATCTAATACTTGACTGAAGCCTCGTTGCTGTAAATAACGCTGTAATTTCGCGCTACGCACACCTCCTGCACAAATAAGGGCTATCGGTTTATTTTTATCGCCATTAAGTAATTGCGTTAACGCACTTTCAAAAGCAGAAACGCCACCCGATTGATGCATCGACAACGTCACTGCCTGCGGCGCAACTCCCGTTTGCTCCCACTCACTTTCTGCACGGATATCAATGAGTAATACCTCACCTTTCTTCGATAGTGTATTGGCAGTTATCACCGATATTTTTTGGTCATCACCGTAGCTATTTACACTAAAAAACAGCATTTGAAGAACAATAGTGATCAACAATAATGCAGGACGAAAACTCACGTTAATTACTCCTTTAGTGGGCGCAATAGTAATAATGAAAGAGATAGGTCAGCCCTGCCTTCAACACCAATTGGCATATTTAATTGCCGAAAATTTGGGCTAGAAGAACCAAATAAACGATCCCAAAAACTAAAAATAGTGCTGTAGTTTGAGTCGGTATCATAGCGTTTAGCGTGATGATGCACCCAATGAATAGAAGGCGTAACAATCAATCTTGATAACATTTTTTCAATTGCTGCAGGCAAACGTAAGTTGGAGTGATTAAATACCGAACAGACGACAATAATAATTTCAAAAATAATGACGCTAACAACGGGAATACCTAAAGCAACAATGCCCGCAACACGTACCATCGACGATAAAAACACCTCACCGAAATGAAAGCGCAATGCTGTAGTCGAATCTAAAAACTCATCTAGATGATGTACTTCGTGAAATCGCCACAAAAAAGGCAGTTGATGATTAACACGATGCCACCAATACAAGAAACAATCTAATAGAATAAGATCTATGATAAAAAAGGCAGGATGCAGCATCCATTCTGGACGCCAAGAAAAAAACTGCAAACTGATGAACGCGGTTAACGGAATAATTAACAACGGTGACAAGAGCATGTTGATCGCTGAGACACCTAAGTTTTTCAACACGCGCCAGCGTTGACTAATAACAGAAAAGGATTGAGGATAATTGGCTGCACGAAACAATCGTTCAAGAGTAAATATTAGTGCAAACCAAATAACAATGATGATAATTTTATAGGTAATTAAAAATTCCACTAACGACCGCCATTGTTGTTAAACTCATTCGGCAAATAATTTTGCTTTAATCGCAAACTTGTCATATCTGACTTAATCCAATATCTGGCTTTTCAATAAGCACACTAGATGCTGAATAAGTAAAAAACGCTTTCCAGAATGACATATCCTACTTTTTTATATTACTAGCAAGTTTGTCATGCCAGACTTGATCCCGGTATCTAGACTGTTTTAGCTATCAAACCAATTTAACTGTTTATGCAAACTGACAACACCGCCAATAATTAGCAGCGTTGGTGGTTCGACTGTTTGCTGTAAGATAAGTTCTGGCAAAGAGGATAAATTACCAACAATCACTTGCTGATCAGGTGTGGTGCCTTTTTCGATAAGTGCCGCTGGTGTTTCAGGATCACGACCATGAGCAATTAACTGAGCACAGATAGGGGTTAAATTGACCAACCCCATATAAAAAACCAAGGTCTGTCGCGGATCTAATAAAGAACCCCACGGCAAATCGACATTGCCCTCTTTGGTATGACCGGTAATAAAACGAACGGATTGTGCGTGATCACGATGAGTGAGTGGAATGCCGGAATATGCGGCGCAGCCAGAGGCAGCGGTAATACCGGGAACCACTTGAAATGGAATATTGTTTTCAGCAAGCAATTCAATCTCTTCGCCGCCACGACCAAAAATAAACGGGTCGCCACCCTTTAAGCGTAATACTCTTTTGCCTTCTTTCGCCAAATCGACCAAACGCTGATTAATTTCTTGTTGCGGCACAGCGTGGTCACTGGTGCGTTTACCCACATAAATACGATCCGCATCGCGGCGCACTAAATTCATTACCGCATCGCTCACTAAGCGATCATATAACACCACGTCTGCTTGCTGCATCAAACGTAATGCTTTAAAGGTGAGCAAGTCAGGATCGCCGGGGCCACCACCTACAAGATATACTTCACCAGAAAGCGCTTTGTCGGGATCATTTTCAAGTAAATCATTTAAATCCGCTTCGGCTCCACTGACATTACCTGAGAATATTTTCTCCGCTATGCTACTAGCAAATACTTTTTCCCAAAAACGTAAACGCTTAGCCTCTGATGTTACACGCTCTTTTACACGATCACGAAAACGGCTAGTGACTTTAGCTAGCGTACCGTAAGCAGCAGGGAAAATAACCTCTAACTTAGCGCGCATTTGTCGCGCCAACACGGGAGCATCACCGCCGCTACTAATCGCAATCATTAACGGCGAACGGTCGATAATAGCGGGAGTGATAATACTGCAAAGATCGGGGGCATCAACAACATTCACAGGTAAACGGCGCAGCTGCGCTTCTTCCGATACCTGTTTATTAACAGCAGCATCATCTGTCGCGCAAATGATAATATGGCCACGTGCTAAGTCATCCGTTTGATACGCACGAAAGGCGCACTCTCCACCACTTTCTTTGACCATGACTTGAAGTTCATCGGTAATATAAGGCGATACCACATAAAGCACTGCACTGGCTTTTGCCAGTAAGCGTGCTTTGCGCG
>AEVK01000035.1 GCA_000209515.2 gamma proteobacterium IMCC1989 | reverse complement strand
GTGGGAAGCGGTCTTTTGTGGAGTGTAAACCCTCAGTTATTGTTTGTTATTGCGGCGGCTATATTGTTGATTGCAGCGGTTATTGCGCGTATGGGTTTATATGGTGATGCGATAGCTCGGTTTCATTTGGCCGTAGAAAAGGTGTCAGTGGGTAAAAAAAGATCGACTTAATATTCGTCCTTTACATTTCACGATAGATTAAAAATCACATCTATATCATATTCCTTATCCCACCGTAGAATATTATCTATCGCGATGTTAACTTCTTTTATAGCACAAAGAATATCATCTGATTTTATGCTCTCATCTTCTGTTGTTAAAGATCCCCTTGTTAAAAATTGTTCTGTTAAAGATTCTCCTGTTAAAGATCCTTCTGGCTCATGAAAGGCTAATTGGCGTTGTAGTAACATTTCTAGTTTCTTATTCGCCTGTTGTAGTTCTGGTACGCCGCAATAAGAGCTTCCGCCATAAATTTTATGATTTAGTTGATACATTTTTTCCCAGTCTTTTTCATTATAAAAAAAATGTAAGCTATCTTTTTCCGTATCAATCATTGTGATCAACAACTGCAGCATATCTCTAGCGAGTTGATTGTTGTTATTGCTGTGTACGAGGGATAATTTAATGTTGACCACTTTTTGTAGGTTATCCTCTTGCTTGCTGGTAACCGTTTTGAGCTTTTGTGGAAAAGGGTGAGTGATAGTTGGCTTTGTTAAAGGTGCTATCGTTTTTGCAGTAGGCTGACTTACATTCTCGCTCGCGGATACTGACATTGCTTCGTGATTTTCCGTTATGCCTGAAGCGACGGAGTGCCAACGCTGTAGAGTATCGAATAGACTTTGTTGGCTCACGGGTTTGACTAAGTAATCGTCAAAATCTTGTTGAAGTACCTTAAGTTGCATCGTTTCTCGGCTATGTGCGCTAACGGCAATGGCGGGTACGCGCTGTTGCTGTTCGGCTGGAGAGGTTTTTTCGAGCGCGCGTATATGTTGTAGTGTCTGAACACCATTCATTCCATCCATTTCTAAATCCATTAATATGATATCAATAGATTCCCGTTCAAATAATGTAATGGCGTCTAGTCCATTGTTAGCACTAAAAATATTGTCAGCAGTAAAAATAACCTTGTTCGATGCTTTTAAGTAATTTTCAAGAATCATGATATTAGCTTCATTATCATCGACAATAAGTATCTGCAGTGCTTCTTGATCTATAGGGGGGGTAAATGCTTTTAATGAGCTGTTTGATTTATTACTGCTATGTTCGTTATTCTTGTTTTTATTCTTATTCTTGCTTTTATTGTTGTTGTCATTGCTATGTTTATAACCGCGTTGATCCCGTTTATAAAAATAAATTCTCAGCCCTACTGAAAAAATAATAGTGCTACTAAGTGTCAAAATAGTGAGCTGGTAAGCCAGTAGGTGTAACTCATTATTCAGTGTTAACTGATCGCCGGCTAAATCCATCACAAGTAAGTAAATCACTATGCAAACCAGCGTAATAAAACTAAAAAAGCATAGGCACAAAACCCAGTAGGGCGTGAGCCTCGCTAAGGCGCGAGTGAAAAAATGAGTTAAGTAAGGTCGCATTTGAGTGTCCATCTCGTTATCAATATGTTGATCGGTTTTATCGCTATTGATTTGTAGGTGTTGATTTATAGGTAGTGGCCATCTAGATAGTTACTTTCTAGATAGTTAGGCGCTTAATATCCAAAACTAAGATGTAGAGTATTTCACATTATTTATGGTTAGTCGTCTATCGTGGTGTAATACCAATGCAATCAAGGGTAAAATAGCTGCCTTATTTTGGCAAGGCCTGTTTTTATGAATGATTCCACTTCTCTTTATCCAACGATCGAGCAATACGTGGGTAATACGCCACTGGTGCGTTTACAGCGTTTAGATGGCGCTAATATCAACGGCAATATCATATTAATCAAGTTAGAAGGTAACACCCCTGCCGGTTCAGTCAAAGATCGTCCCGCCTTATCGATGATTAGTCGTGCAGAAGCACGTGGTGATATTCATCCAGGTGATACTTTAATCGAAGCGACAAGTGGTAATACCGGCATCGCCTTAGCGATGGCTGCAGCGATTAAAGGTTATAAAATGATCTTAATCATGCCAGACAGCGCCACTTTAGAGCGTAAGGCTGCGATGACCGCTTATGGTGCGGAACTTATTTTGGTAACTGCCGAGCAAAGTATGGAAGGTGCTCGAGACTTAGCACAAAAAATGCAATCAGAAGGTAAAGGCAAGGTGCTTGATCAGTTTGGCAATGATGATAACCCATTAGCGCATTATCACGGCACTGGGCCAGAAATTTGGGAGCAAACTCACGGCAATATTACGCATTTTATTAGCTCTATGGGAACGACCGGGACGATTACCGGCACATCGGCATATCTTAAAAAACAAGATCCTAGTATTCAAATTATTGGTTTACAGCCAGAAGAGGGCGCGAGTATTCCGGGGATTAGGCGTTGGCCACAAGCGTATATACCTTCTATTTTTGATTCGACCAATGTAGATCATATTGTCAATATGAGTCAAAAAAAGGCAGAAGAATCTATGAGGACTTTAGCAAAACAAGAAGGGATTTTTGCGGGTGTTTCTTCTGGTGGCGCGATTGCCGCTGCGATAGATTTAAGCCAAACCGTTGAGAATGCCGTCATCGTTGCCATTGGTTGTGACCGTGGTGATCGTTATTTGTCTTCTGGCGTTTTTAATTAATAGCGTTACCAATAGAAAAACTTGTAGAAAGAAAATAACACAGAATAAATAATTTTATTATTCAGCCTAAACGGCACAGGAAAACATATTATTAAAAAACGCGAAGGCAAAAATAAAAAAGCCAGTTCTCAACAGCACATACAAAAAGCCCGTTACACGGGAGCGCCTAAGCATCATATTGGCTCGCAGTCGACCGATATTAAGCACGATACGGTTATTCATATAGAGCGTCTTGCAGACGATGGTCGTGGAATAGCCAGCGTACAAGGTAAAACTCTATTTGTGCAGGGGGCTTTAGTCGGTGAAGAAGTGACGGTGGCCATTAAGAAGCGAATGCCTAAATATATAGATGCTCGTGTTCATCAAATTATCAAGCCGTCGGCGTTGCGTCAAACACCACCTTGCCCAGTATTTTCACGTTGTGGTGGATGTTCAGTGCAATATATGTCCGCAGAAGAGCAGGTGGCATTTAAGCAAGATGCGGTGCTGTCGCAATTATCGCGTTGGTCCCAAATAACACCAGATACGCTGTTACCAGTGTTAACGGACACCGAATATGGTTATCGTCAGCGTGTCCGTTTAGCGGTAGATTACACTAAGACTGGCGAACTGTTGTTGGGCTTTCGGGAGGTCGATAGCCGTGCCATTGTGAACATCGATAGCTGCATGGTGCTGAACCCCAATTTACAGAAACTCATTCATCCTCTTCGTCAATGGTTGTCCTACATAAAAGCTCATGTGGTTTCACATGTGGAGTTAGTGAATACTACTCATTCCGCAGCGCCTGCTTCTGGCGATGGCACTGAAGCAGTAGGCATCGTAGTGCGCCACACCCGTTTACTAGCCAGTGCTGATAGATTGCAATTACAGCAATGCATGTCAACGTTTAAAAAGGCTGGTTTAACCGTCAATCTTTGGTTTCAAAGTCAAAAAAAAGGCGTGTTAGAAGATAGCAATAATATCGAGGTGGATCCGCGCCTAGAATACGTATTGCCTTTGGCATCTCCTCTTTTATTTCGTTTTCACCCCCAAGACTTTATTCAGTCCAACCCGTCTATCAATCAGAAAATGGTGGAGCAGGCGATAGCATTATTAGCGCCTCAATCTCACGAAATAGTCATGGATTTGTATTGTGGTATCGGTAATTTTTCTTTGCCACTCGCGTTACATGCCAAACATGTACTTGCGGTAGAAGGTGTTGAAGCGATGACAATACGGGCAGCCGATAATGCGCACTGTAACGGTATTAATAATGTCACGTTCATCACGCAAGACCTATCTCAGCCAAAATTGCTGCGAGCGTCAGTGAGTGCCTATTGCCAAAAGCAAGATGCGTTTCAGTCGGCAGCTCAACCGATAACTCAATCGATAACGTCTACAGCTCAGGTGGACAGCTCAACCAAAAAACCAGCTAAGCAGGGCGTGATCGATGCTTTATTACTTGATCCTCCACGAGCGGGCGCTAAGACCATTTGCGAGAATATAGCTGAACTTTTACCTCAGCGTATTGTCTACGTTTCTTGTGATTCATCAACCTTTGCTCGCGATGCTGGTTTATTAGTCGATAACGGCTACCGCTTATCGACGTTAGGTATCATGGATATGTTTCCACAGACCTCCCATGTCGAAATTATGGCATCATTTATTGTCGATTCTGCCACTGCAGATCCGTCACTTAAGCGACGTAAAGCATCATCACGCTCATCCCAGTCAGTTACAAAACAGTCAGTTACAAAACCTAAACGTGTACTTAAGCTAGGTTAAACATTATTTATGGTTAAAGTCAGAGAAGATTATCCCCTTAGAGATAACGGCGATGTCGATATTGAAGAATGGGCGGCACGTATTGCTTCCGTCGCGGGTAGTGATGATTTTGCGCAAAAGCAACTCATCTCGGCAGCTAACCTATCGTGGCATGCCGAACGTGACATAGCCGCTTTAAATAAGCTGTGGTCTCAGCATGCCAGTAGTTTCCTGACCGGTCTTGAAATGGCAGAGATTCTTGCTGAGCTGCAACTAGATCAAGAAGCCTTGATCGCTGCGGTGCTATATCGTGGTGTGCGTGAAGGCAAAATTAATATTTTAGATGTTAAAGAACGTTATGGCGATACCGTTGAAAGGCTAATTTATGGTGTTTCTGGCATGGCGGCGATTAGCCAGTTACGTAATGATTCCGAAGAGTCTGCTCTAGGGCAGCGTTCCGCAGATCAAACAGAGACGGTGCGTAAAATGCTCGTTTCTATGGTGGACGATGTGCGCGTTGCCTTAATTAAATTGGCGGAGCGAACGTGCGCTATTCGTGCAGTAAAAGATGCTACCGATGAGCGCAAACAGAAGGTGGCGCGAGAAGTATTCGATATTTATGCTCCGCTAGCGCATCGCTTAGGTATAGGCCATATTAAATGGGAATTAGAAGATTTAGGCTTTCGTTATTTAAAACCAGACGATTATAAAAGTATCGCCAAGCTGCTCGATGAAAAACGTTTAGACCGACAGGATTATATTGATTACGTGGTTGACAGTTTACAAACACAAATTCAAAAAAATAATATTGATGCTGAAGTCTATGGGCGTGCTAAACATATTTACAGTATTTGGCGAAAAATGCAGCGCAAAAATATCGGCTTTTCGGAAGTGTACGATATTCGAGCGGTACGAATTCTGGTACCTACCACCAAAGACTGTTACGAAGTATTAGGAATTGTTCACACCTTATGGCGTAACATCCCTCACGAATTTGATGACTATATTGCCGCGCCCAAAGAAAACGGTTATCGCTCTTTACATACGGCCGTCGTTGGGCCTAGCCAGCGTGTGATTGAAGTGCAAATTCGTTCTCACTCCATGCATGAAGAGGCCGAGTATGGTGTCTGTTCGCATTGGCGTTATAAGGGAACTGACAGTAGCGACACCGACACGCAAGTCGATAGTTATGAACAAAAAATTGAATGGCTACGGCAAGTACTTGATTGGCATGAAGAGCTAGGGGTTGAAGGACTAACTGACGATATTGGTTCCAGTGTCGAACAAGATCGGGTGTATTTATTTACACCCGAAGGTCACGTAATCGATTTGCCTTTAGGCGCAACACCGCTTGATTTTGCTTATCGTGTACACACAGAAATAGGCCACCGCTGTCGTGGCGCAAAAGTAAGCGGCAAAATTGTTCCATTAAATCATGTATTAAAAACAGGCGATCAAGTAGAAATTCTCACCGGAAAGCAAACGGTGCCTAGCCGCGATTGGCTGATGGACGGTTTGGGCTATTTGCATACTTCGCGTGCTAAAGCCAAAGTAAGGCAGTGGTTTGGTGAGCAAGCTCGTGAGCAAAATATTGCCGACGGCCGCGCCATTTTAGATAAAGAGCTGCGGCGTTTAGGCGTTCGAGATATTAATTTCGAAGATCTCTTAAAAGTCCTCAAGCACAAAGAACTAGATGACCTATATGCTCATGTAGGTTCAGGTGAAATAACGCTTTCGCAAGTGCTTAGAGCGTCACAAAAGCTATTAGAGCCTAGCGTACCAGAACAAACAGAGATTAACTTTTCCAATAAAACACCGACCACAGCAGGTACCGATGTTTATATTGACGGCGTTGGTAACTTATTAACCAACATAGCCCATTGTTGTAACCCGCTACCCGGTGATGACATTAATGGCTATATTACCTTAGGCAAAGGTGTGTCTATTCACCGTAAAGATTGCCGTAATATTTTGCAGTTGGCCGCGGATGAACCGGCACGTATTATCCAAGTGGATTGGGGTGAAGCCCCGACACAAACCTATGCGGTAGATGTATTAATTGACGCTTATGACCGTATTGGTCTTTTGAGTGATGTTACGACGGTATTGGATAGCGCAAGGATTAATGTGAGTGCTATGCAAACCCTATCAGACCGAGGTGAAAATACGGTTTCCATGGTGGTCACTATCGATATACGGGATTTTGCTCACCTGAGCCATATTTTAGCGCGACTTAATCAGCTACCCAATGTCGCGACAGCAAGACGTAAAAATTAAATAAATAAGACATAACGAGTGAAATATAAAGCCAATCACAATGACAGCTATTAACGATTTACTAACCGTGATGGCTCGTTTACGCGAGCCAGATTACGGCTGCCCTTGGGATCAAGTGCAAACCTATAACAGTATTGCGCCTTCTACCTTAGAAGAAGCCTACGAAGTCGTTGATGCGATAGAGCAGGGCGATAGTCAGCAATTGAAAGAAGAATTAGGTGATTTACTATTTCAGGTCATCTTTTACAGCGAGTTAGGTAAGGAAGAGCAAGCATTTACTTTTGAGCAAATCGTCTCAGACTTGACTGAAAAATTAATTCGTCGTCATCCTCACGTATTTCCTGAAGGCACCTTAGAAAGCCGTATATCCCCGTCGGTGACACCGGAAGATCGTCGTGCGATGGAACGCGAGATTAAGCAAGCTTGGGAGCTAACTAAGCAGCAGGAGCGAGATGCAAAAGGGTGTCATAGTGTCATGGATGATGTGCCAATCGCCTTTCCTAGTTTACTCCGAGCACAAAAGTTACAAAAACGCGCAGCCAGTGTAGGTTTTGATTGGAGTGACATTGATGGTGTTTATCAAAAGCTCAATGAGGAAATGGCAGAGCTAGCAGAAGCAAGAGAGTCTAATGATCTTGCCGCAGTGGAAGATGAGTTGGGTGATGTGATGTTTACCTTGGTCAATCTTGCTCGGTACCTAAAAGTAGACGCTGAAACGGCTTGCCGAAAATCCAGTCAAAAATTTGAAGCGCGTTTTAGAGTCATGGAGTCACAAGCCTTATCCGATAATGTGGAGCTGTCTTCATTAGCTGAGCGCGCGCTTGATGCTCGCTGGGAAATGGCTAAGCGAAAGCTTATGTCTACCACAGCAGATAAGGCAAATAGCGCTGAATGATGACAAAAGTATCATTTACGTTAAATCACTGCAATTTTAGGTTGAGCCTATTAATAGCAACGTGGTATCGTATTTTAAACAGCTAAAAAATGCTTGTTTGTAGTGTTTTAGCGTCATTACGCTACGACACCACTACAAGCTGCGGCATCACCACAATAAGTGGCAAAAAACTGAATGGCGACTACAGTTTGTTTAGCGTTAAATTTAACAATAGCGTTTAGTGGCTTGTTAGATAAGTGCTAGATAAAAAATAATAAGTAAAATTAGCAGTAAAGTGAACAATTGTGGTTGTCGCGATCATTGGCCAATCATCGTAAATTAATATCATTATTTGATAGTGTGACAGGAGCTATATCTGTGCGAATTATATTATTAGGTGCCCCCGGTGCCGGTAAGGGAACACAAGCTAAACTGATGACCGAAGAGTTCGGTATTCCTCAAATCTCAACGGGCGATATGCTACGTGCAGCGGTGAATGCTGGTACTGAGCTGGGATTACAGGTTAAAGATGTCATGTCATCCGGTGGGCTCGTCTCCGACGATATTATTATCGCTTTAGTAAAAGAGCGTATTCAGCAAGCCGATTGCGAAAAAGGCTTTTTATTGGACGGTTTCCCGCGCACTATTCCACAAGCGGATGCAATGAAAGATGCTGGTGTTATTATTGATAATGTCGTTGAAATCTATGTTGAAGACGAAGAGATCGTTTCGCGTTTAAGTGGCCGCCGAGTACATAAAGAATCGGGTCGTATTTATCATCTTGTTTACAATCCACCTAAAACAGAAGGTGTTGATGACGAAACAGGCGAAGCCTTAATTCAGCGTGAAGATGATCAAGAGGCGACTATTCGTAAACGTTTAGATGTCTATCATCAGCAAACAGAGCCATTAGTAGAGTTTTATAAAAACCTTGGCGAACAACAGGGTTCTCCTGCACCTAAATATGTGCGTATCGAAGGAGTTGGCGAAGTAGAAGATATTAAACGGCAGCTGTTTTCTGCGTTGTCGGCATAATTTATTTGTACGAACATTTACATATAGCTATAACACGTTAAAACAAAAAAAAGACCTTATGGGTCTTTTTTTATATGCACCAAATATGCGTTTACGACATTAGGTTCTATTGTTCTTCCCCCTCATCATCGGTGATTAAAAACGACTGCGACGGATCTACTAAAACTCTATCTCCCATACCTTCTCTGCCCAATAGCATCAAATTGCTCATATCAGAACGATCAGTAAGAGTGATTTCAATAGGCCACGATAAGTGCCCTAGCTTTATGAGCGTGCTAATGACATACCGTTTTTGTGACTCACCATTTGATGACTTGACCGTACGAACATCGTGAATAAGCGATTGGCATTCGATCACACTGTTCACATTATAAAAATCAGGGTGAATATCAAACTTCACCCACGGCTTCCCATTTTTCTTGAACCGGCTAATATTATCGACATGCATCGACGAGGTTTTTGCCCCCGTATCCACCCGCATCTGTAAATCGACCACCCCAATATCAGGAAGGTCGCATACCTCTAAATTACCTAAAATAAGTTTGTCGCTCATATATCATCTCTAACGCGGGTAAATACACTAATCGCGTTGAATATTAAGGTAAGCTTGTCAGGCTAGCAAATGATTTTTGTCGGTCAACTTTTACGATTACATCCGCATCTTCTCATTGTCATATCGGCCACTTGTTGTTTTTTCATGTAATAAGGCGTGTAGCGGTGCTGACATCAAATAAAGTCTCCGCCAACGAATGCATTTTTGCTAGAATAGCGTATCTAAAAATGATGACTAACGAGCCATAGAATGCCTTATATTCTTGCTATTGATACCTCTACCGATGCCTGTTCGGTTGCTTTACTCACTCCAGAAGTCGCCTCAGAAGGCGTGCATCAAACCGTAGTGATTGCGGCACGGGAGCATACTCAGCGTTTATTGCCTATGATCGATGCTTTGTTAAAAGAGCACCAAGTTTCCTTGTCTCAGTTGGATGCCATCGCTTTTTGCGTAGGCCCAGGTTCATTCACTGGATTACGAATCGCCTTGAGTACTGCGCAAGGCTTAGCCTATGGCGCGGATCTACCGCTTATTCCTATCTCAACCTTAGAAACCCTCGCTTGTAGCGCCGTGCGCTTAGGTCTTGCATCTCCTAATCAAATAATTATTCCTAGTATCGATGCGCGTATGAATGAGGTGTATTGGAGTGCTTATCGCTCTGATGCATCGGGTAATTTATCTGCATTATGTGATGAAAACCTTTCGTCACCAGAGCATTTAGCCGAAAGCGAATGGTTAATAAATGCAAAGCAGCAAGCCATCGCTGGCGTGGGTTCCGGTTGGCAATATGATTGTTTAACGAATGGAATAACAGTGGCAGGCGATGTGACGAACGCGACCATCAACGCGACTACTGTGACTATCAACGCATATCCCGAAGCTCACGATATGGTGCTATTAGCAGAAAAAGCTTATCAGCAAGATATCGCCGATAGTGAAAAATTTATCAGTCCACTAGCGGCTGTGCCCACCTATATGCGTAATGAAATTAGCTGGAAAAAACGCACGCGTATTCGGGATAAATAATATAAAAACTCATAGCGGTCTTATAGCGAGTAGAGAGATAACAATTAAAAAAAATTGCGTCATTCCGGAAAGTGTTTTTGGCTTATCCGGAATCCAGTAAGTTTAGTTTCTGACTAAATACCGGATCAAGTCCGGCATGACAGGTATCAAGTCTGGCACGACAGGTATTAGGTTAACGTAATAGTAGTTAATACTCGTTCAAAATGAATGCTATACAACAATAAAACACAAGGTTCCATTAATGGACATTTTCCACATCATTATTCTAGCGTTAATCCAAGGGATTACCGAATTTTTACCGATTTCTAGTTCGGGGCATTTAATTTTGCCCAGTGGTTTATTTGGATGGCCGGAGCAGGGTTTAGCATTTGATGTCGCAGTACATGTAGGTACTTTATTAGCGGTTGTGACCTATTATCGTCAAGACATTTTTCAGCTGACTAGTGCTTGGTGTGCCAGTACGTTTAAACAGCAGCATAGCGATAACAGCCGCATTGCATGGTTTGTGGTGTTGGCGACTATTCCTGCTGGGATAGCAGGATTGTTGTTTGATGACGTAATTGAAACTCATTTGCGGACGACCTTGGTGATTGCTTTAACCACTATTATTTTTGGTGTGCTATTGGGTTGGTCTGATCGCTCTGCGATCCCTAAAGATAAAACCTTAATACAGCTAACGGTGGGTACGGTGCTTATTATTGGTGTGGCACAGGCATTAGCCCTTATTCCCGGTACTTCTCGTTCTGGTATTACGATTACTGCGGCCTTGTTTTGTGGTTTGTGTCGTAGTGATGCAGCGCGCTTCTCGTTTCTTATGTCGATTCCTATCATCGTATTAAGCGGCGGCTATAAAGGTCTTCAGTTACTGGGTGAGAGCAATGTGAATTGGCTAGATATGGCCATTGGCGCGGGTGTGTCTGCTATTAGTGCGTTTATCTGTATTTATTATTTTATTAAATTTATCAATAAAATCGGTATGATGCCGTTTGTGATTTACCGTTTATTATTGGGCGGTTTTTTACTTTTCTGGAGCTTTGGCGGTATTTAATAGACTCATACTTCAATTGATTATAGACAAGAAAAAGGCGGGAACATTTGTGGTTGAAACAACTCAAGTAGTAAACGAAGGCACATCTAAAGAGCTATCAGATCAAGAAGTTTTTAACCAAGGCTTATTGGATTTTATAGATGCCTCGCCCACACCATTTCATGCGACCCAAACAATGGCGCAGCAATTGTTAGCCGCAGGTTTTGTGGAGTTATTGGAAGGTGAGCAATGGGCGCTAGAAAATGGCAAAAAATATTTTGTGACACGGAATTTTTCTTCGCTGATCGCCTTTGTCTATTCGCCAGACTTGTTTGTGAATGAAGGCATTCGAATGATGGGCGCACATACTGATAGCCCGTGTTTACGCGTAAAACCCAATCCAGAAAAAACCGCACAAGGGTATTTTCAACTCGGTGTCGAAGTATATGGCGGCGCATTGTTATCTACATGGTTTGATCGCGATCTATCATTAGCGGGACGTGTGAACTATTTGGATAAGCAACAACAGTTACGTAGTTCCTTAGTCAATTTTAAAGATCCTATCGCGGTGATTCCCAGTTTAGCTATCCACTTAAATCGTGAAGCAAATGAAGCGAATAACATTAATAAACAAAAGCATTTACCTCCCATATTGATGCAAGTCAAAGACAAAAAAAATATAGATTTCAAAGATTGGTTACATGCACAGCTAGAATTGCAAGGTGAAACCGATGTTGCCAAAGTAATGGATTATGAATTGAGCTTTTATGATACCCAGCCTTCAGCAATTATCGGTTTGCAAAAAGAATTTATCGCGGCCTCACGCTTAGATAATTTGCTGAGCTGTTATGTCGGTTTGCAATCGCTTATTAACGCTGATAGCGATAAGCCCGCGCTACTTATTTGTACCGACCACGAAGAAGTCGGTAGTGCCTCTGCTTGTGGTGCCCAAGGGCCAATGCTAGAACATTGCCTGCAACGAATGATCCCTGACACCGAACAGCGTTTACGTGCGATAGACCGCTCTTTGATGATATCGGTTGATAACGCCCACGGCATTCATCCTAACTACGCAGACAAGCATGACGAAAACCACGGGCCATTATTAAATAAAGGTGCGGTCATTAAAATTAACAGTAACCAGCGCTATGCGACCAACAGCGAAACCAGCAGCTTCTTTCGTCAGCTCTGTGACAGTAATAATGTTACGCCACAGGTGTTTGTCACCCGTAGTGACATGGGTTGTGGCAGCACTATTGGGCCTATTACGGCAAGCGAAGTGGGGGTGAAAACAATTGATGTTGGCGTGCCAACCTTTGCTATGCATTCCATTCGCGAGCTAGCCGGTACGCAAGATGCTTTTGATTTATCCCGCGTATTAACTTCTTTTTTTCAACAGTAGAATTATTTTATGTCATCACCTATTCAGAACATATTACCGCCCCACGATAAGCAGCGTATCTTAACGGGTATCACCACAACGGGTACGCCGCATCTAGGGAATTATGTCGGTGCGATTCGTCCAGCGATTGAAGCTAGTCAACAAGCAGATAATTTATCGTTTTATTTCTTAGCCGATTTTCATGCCTTAATAAAAAGCCAAGAACCAGAAAAAATTCACTTATCGAGTATGGAAATTGCAGCCACATGGCTCGCATTAGGTCTGGATACCGATAACGCGGTTTTTTATCGCCAGTCCGATGTGCCAGAGATCCCAGAGCTTTGCTGGTTGCTGACGTGTATGGCAGCCAAAGGCTTGATGAATCGCGCTCATGCTTATAAAGCCGCAGTGCAGGCCAATCAAGAGGCAAGCCAAGATGCAGACTTTGGCGTGACAATGGGTTTATACAGTTACCCCGTGTTAATGGCCGCTGACATTCTTATGTTCAACGCTGATCGTGTGCCAGTAGGCAAAGATCAAATACAGCACGTTGAAATGGCGAGAGATATTGCCGCACGTTTCAATCATCACTTTGGCGAAAATTTCACCTTGCCACAAGCCGTTGTTGGTGACAATGTGGCCGTTTTACAAGGCTTAGATGGCCGTAAAATGAGTAAGAGTTATAACAATACAATTCCATTATTCTTGCCAGAAAAGCAACTCAAAAAACACATCAATAAAATCAAAACAAATTTATTAGAACCCGGCGATCCGAAAGATCCAGATACCTCTACGGTTTTTCAAATATGGGAAGCCTTTGCGACACCAGAGCAAACTGCAGAAATGCGCCAAGCCTTTGCGGATGGTATCGCATGGGGTGAAGCGAAAAAGCGTTTGTTTGAATTAGTGAATAACGAAATTGGCGATGCACGGGAGCGTTACAACACTTTGCTAGAACAACCCGAACATATAGAAGAGATACTGCAGCAGGGCGGCCAAAAGGCACGGACTTATTCTCAGCCGCTACTCGCTAATTTACGGCAGGCCGTGGGGATTCGTTCTTTTACGAAATAGGCACAAAGTTTTATGTCATTCTGGAAAGCGTTTTGTGCTTATCCAGAATCTAGTTGTATCAGACTCTGATTGGATATTGGGTCAAGTCCGGCATGACGATATTACGCTATTAGATATAATTAATTGGTGTGACTAAAATCAATGCCACTAACGATCTGGAAAAATAAATAGATAAGTAAACAGAGAGAGAAATATCATGGCTTTAGAAACACTATTAATTTACACCGTAGTGTCTTTCTTTTATATATTAAGTCCGGGGCCTGCGGTATTTTTAGCGATGTCGAATGGCTTAAGCCATAATATGAAAGTGGTTGCTGTTTCTTCGCTGGCCAATATTTTAGGTTTATTCTGTTTGTCTGCGGTATCCATTGTAGGTTTAGGCGCAATCTTA
Source organism: gamma proteobacterium IMCC1989 (assembly GCA_000209515.2). Taxonomy (GTDB): domain Bacteria; phylum Pseudomonadota; class Gammaproteobacteria; order Pseudomonadales; family Cellvibrionaceae; genus Endobugula. Next base: position 22,396 of record AEVK01000035.1, on the reverse strand, counting down.
TTAAGCTCTTCTTATTTGTTTTTAGCGGTTAAAATTATTGGTGCGATGTACCTTGTTTTTCTTGGCGTTAAACAGTTTTTTATTGCTAGTCGCGCAGCGACGATAGGTTCAGGTGAGACGTCACTTGAACACAAAAAAATGACAGTTTACTTTTTTGAAAGCTTTATTTTAGCGGTCACCAACCCTAAGCCTATATTGTTTTTTATCGCCTTATTCCCGCAGTTTCTGCAAGTTGATCAGGCGGTAGCGCCGCAGTTTTTTGTTTTGACGAGGATTTTCATGGTCTTGTCTTTTTTTGTGTTGTGCGGCTACGGTTATATATCCAAGTCAGCTCGCGTTCTTTTCAAAAAAGCGGCTTTTATTCAGTGGTTTCATCGTATCACCGGTGGCTTATTTATCGTAATGGGCTTTTCATTGCTTAAATTCAAAAGTAACCAAATATGAATGTGCAAGGCAAAGCCCTTAGAACCATTTTTCTTGCCGATGATGATTGGCGAGTGACCATCATCGACCAAACCGTTTTACCCCATCAGTTCCAGTTACTGCATCTATCTTCTCTATCAGACATGGCAACCGCTATCAGCGATATGCAAGTCCGGGGTGCGCCATTAATTGGCGCAGCAGCTTCATATGGTATGGCGTTGGCGATGAGAGAAGATGCTTCCGATACGATGTTGGTGAATGCCTACAATACCTTGTTAGCAACACGCCCGACGGCAGTGAATCTACATTGGGCGCTTAATGAAATGAAAGCGGTATTAGTTACGCTCTCAGAAGATCAACGTGAGCAAGCGGCTTATCAAAAAGCCGCAGAACTGTGTGATGAAGACGTAGCTATCTGCTCCGCTATTGGTGATCACGGTTTGCCGCTCATCGAATCCTTGTGGCAAGCGAAAGAGAAAAAAGCATCTAGCGAACAAAGAGTGAATATTCTCACTCACTGCAATGCAGGTTGGCTAGCGACCGTAGACTGGGGAACGGCATTATCGCCTATTTATAAAGCCCATAACGCCGGTATTCCGGTACATGTATGGGTGGACGAAACACGACCACGTAACCAAGGGTTTAACTTAACCGCGTGGGAATTAGGGCAGCATGGTGTGCCCCATACTATTGTGGTTGATAATGTGGGCGGTCACTTGATGCAACATGGTCAAGTGGATATGTGTATTGTCGGCACCGACCGCACCACGCGCACGGGCGATGTGTGTAATAAAATTGGCACTTATTTAAAAGCGCTAGCCGCATTCGATAATCACATTCCTTTTTATGTCGCCTTACCTAGTCCGACCATTGATTGGAGTATTCGTGATGGCGTTGCTGATATCCCCATTGAAGAACGCAGCAGCCGAGAGGTGACGCATATTGTTGGACGAACGCAACAAGGTAATATTCAAGAAATACAAATTGCACCCGATAACAGCGCCGCAATTAATTACGGTTTTGATGTCACTCCCGCACGGTTAATCACCGGCTTAATTACCGAGCGAGGCGTGGCGAGCAGAACCGTCAATAATGTTAATAGTAAAGACGATGCTGGCTTAGAAGCGCCACTCGCGCAACTGTTTTCAGACAAACTTCCAAAAAACAGATAACGGAATCGAACAACGACAATGGGTCACTTAAATGAAGCACCTTGAGCGCCGACAACAACTCATTGCAACAGCAATAGAGTTAAACACCAGCGGTATCAATCAAGGTACATCGGGCAACGTGTCTGTACGTGTTGATGAAGGTTTATTAATCACCCCTTCGGGAATGACATACCCATCATTAACGCCAGAAGATATTGTGTTAATGGACTTGGAAGGGCAAGCCTCCTCTCCGCGCTCTCCACGATTCCCGTCTAGCGAATGGCGATTTCATGTTGATATTTATCAACAACGAAACGACGTACAAGCGATTGTGCACACCCATTCTGTTTACGCGACAGCCTTGGCCTGTCTAGAAAAAAGTATTCCCGCATTCCATTACATGGTGGCAATGGCAGGCGGCAAAGACATTCGCTGTGCACCTTACGCGACTTATGGCACTCAAACTTTATCCGACTTGGCATTAGTGGCGTTAAAAGATAGAAAAGCCTGTTTGTTAGCCCATCACGGTGTGATTGCAACAGGCAGCGATTTAAGCCGCGCGTTTGCATTAGCGAGCGAAGTCGAAACCTTGTCGCAGCAATATATCGCCGCCTTGAGTGTTGGCGAGCCCACTATTTTATCGGATAAAGAAATGGAAATCGTTGTGGATAAATTTTCTAATTATGGGTTGAATGTTTCTCAATATTAGAACTATATGCTTTGAATTATATGAATTCCTAAAGAGAAGATTGTTATGATAGTGTAAAGCAATGCTAGGATGTTTTTAGATTACGATCAACTCTTCTTTAATAGCCTTTATAACAGTGCTAACTGTATTGTTAGTTCCCATTTTTTTAAAAATACTACGCATATAATAACTAACCGTATGGCTGGAGATGTTCATCTTATCTCCTATTTCAGGTTTGGATAACCCTTTAGATATCCATTTTAAAATCTCTTCTTCTTTTTGCGTTAGCGGTATTTTTTTCTGTATCAATTCGTGCTTTGTTAAGGATAAAAAACACGTATTAAATTGATGCGCTAAGAGATTAACAATATCTTTGGTGTATTGGTTTACCGAAAAACCTTGTTGATTTGATGCTGCAATAATGACACATTTAACGCCGTTGGCGTTATGGATTGAGACGTTTACCCCACTATACAGTTTAAAGTCTTCAGCCTCATTAAAAATAGCAGATTGTTCGCGGGAGAGTGCTTGCTGTTTCATGTCATGCCACGTAAAAAAACCTGCTTTGGAATAGGTTATTTGAGGTGCTAAATCAATCGCGATGTAATTTTGTTCTAGGTAGTGTTTTTCCCAGCCGTTAAGCTCGTTGTGAACGGTGAGACCAAGTGCGCTGCCATTTTTTAATTCATCGTGATCGCTAATCACTGCGTGGGCTAGGTGGTCGAAGCCATAGTGTTTCATTATTACTTCATACATCGCAAAAAGTTCTTTAATACTATTTGCGTGTTGACTGTAAAAGATAAATTCTTCTAATTTTGTATTCATCGATAAAAGCAGTAATTTATTTATTATTATATTTCGTATTAGACCAATTTTTTGTTTGCTCAGCAATGAGAATCTCAAATAGTTCATATTTTGATGGAAACTACACGATTGAGTAGTTGTCGCTCAGTGTTGAAACGACTACATTCAGAGGGTAAGTTGATGCCAGAAGAATCTTGAAAAGTTATCATTTTCTATAAGCAGGCCATTGACATTCTATGTGATTAAAATTCGTGTACTTTATATATTAAAAATTTTCTTTTAGTGTTGATTTTTCTGAACGCTTAGCCTTTTTTATCGTTGGTTATATTTATTTAACCTTATGCAATTATCGTCCAGAACTCTTGAAGCTGTAACAGTGCAGGCACATAAAATATTTATTATCTTAGGTAACATTTATTACTAACCACCAGCTTTATTCTATAAATAATAACGAATTTAATATTTCATTCTTCACTATCAATAATCATTAAAAAAACAAAGAGCCTCTACTATGTACATCTCTTATGGACTACGCTTTGCTGCCTTATTGGTAGCTGTTCTTTCCCCTTTTGCCAATGCTCAATATGTGGGTTCAACTCCGGGAGAATTTTCTGTTGAAAGTGGTGCGGCGAATTTCGTATTGCCGTTGGATACACCTGCAGGTCGCGGCGGAATGCAGCCGCAGTTAGCGCTGAGTTATTCCGGTGGAGGTGCAAATGGTCCTTTTGGTGTGGGTTGGGGCTTGAGTGGCGCATCGGCCATTTATCGTTGCGGTGCGACATGGGCGCAGGATGGCTTTACGGGTGGGATTGGTTTTAATAGTAAGGATCGTTTTTGTTTAGATGGCCAGCGTCTTATTCGTGTAGATAATGCTAATGGCCAAGGTGTTGCTGAATTTCGTACCGAAGTAGATAGCTACGCACAAGTAAAGGCTTTTGGCGGCAGTGCTAGTAACCCCACGTATTTTATTGTGAAAACTAAAGCGGGTCAGACGATGACTTTCGGTGGCAGTAGCTCGTCGCAAATTATTGATAATAAAGGGACGCTGAAGTGGGCTTTACGCAGGATTAATGATACGACGGGTAAAAACCCGATTAATTTCTCTTACTCTTTTAATGGTAATTATCAATATATTCGAGATATTAGCTACAGCGGATATCTTTATCGTTTTAACTATGAAAGCCGTGCAGATATTAAAAAATCTAATGTCAGCGGTAAGCAATATTCTTTAGCTCGTCGTGTTAGTACGATTAATTTAAGTCATAGAGGTCAGGCGCTAAAAGAGTACCGCTTATCTTATCAGTCAATAGGTGCAACCCAATCGTCTTACCTTAACAGTGTTGAAGAGTGTGGCTACGATAACCGGTGTTTAAAACCCGTAAAATTCTCTTGGCAGTTAGATGGTAGCCCTGGTTTTAGTTCGAAAAGTAGTTTTACACCTAGATATCATGTGACTACCGATACTAACGGTGATTTGGGTGTTCAGTTTGTTGATGTTAATGGGGATGGCTTAGTTGATCAGCTTTATCACCGTTGGCGTCCAAATGGTGGTACGCAAAAAGGCGCTTGGATTAACACGGGTTCTGGCTGGCGTTCTGATTCCAATTATGCGCCTAAGTTTCATATTATGGGCGATGGTTATGGTGATTTAGGTTCACGCTTTATTGATGTTAACGGTGATGGTCTTGTAGATCAGGTTTATCATCGCTGGATATCGAGTGGCAAAGTGCAAAAAGGCGCTTACATTAATACGGGGTCAGGTTGGCGATCAGATCCCAACTATGCGCCGCGCTTTCATATTGTGACAGAAAGTACTCGTAAAAAACGACCTAACGGCGATGCAGGATCACGCTTTGTTGATATTAATGGCGACGGGTTAATTGATCAGGTATTCCATCGTTATATCAGTAGTACCCAGCAGCAAAAAGGTGCCTATATTAATACGGGTTCTGGCTGGCGCTCTGACTCAAAATTCACCCCTAAATATCATATCGTCACCGATACGAGTGGAGATGTCGGTTCACAGTTTTTAGATGTTAATGGTGATGGCTTAGTTGATCAGATTTACAACCGTTGGATGTCGAGTAGTAAAGTACAAAAAGGTGCTTGGATAAATACCGGCTCAGGTTGGCGTTCAGATGCAAGCTATACACCGCGTTTTCATACTGTGGTTGAAAATACACGTGATAAAAGGCCGGGTGGTGATGCAGGCTCCCGTTTTGTTGATGTCAATGGCGATGGCTTAGTAGACCAAATTTATCATCGTTATATATCAAGTACTCAACGCCAAAAAGGCGCTTACATTAATACTGGTACAGGTTGGCGTGCAGATGCAAATTATACGCCCCAATATCATATCGTCACAGATACAAGCGGTGACGTGGGCTCGCGTTTTGTTGATATTAACGGCGATGGTTTAGTTGACCAAGTTTACAACCGTTGGATGTCGAGTAGCAAAGTACAAAAAGGTGCGTTTATTAATACGGGCTCAGGTTGGCGCTCTGATTCACGATATACCCCTCGATTCCATACACGCGCTGAAGATATTCGAGATAAGAAGCCAAGAGGTGATACCGGCACACGCTTTATTGATGTGAATGGCGATGGCCTAGTGGATCAAGTGTATTACCGTTGGCTAAGTAGTTCTAAGCAACAAAAAGGCGCTTACATCAATAAGAGTAAGTTTGCGCACTTAACAAAAATTACCGATTCAATGGATAACACCACAGCGATTAGTTACAAAACGTTAACTAATAAATCGCTATACAAAAAAGGCACTGGTGCGAAAAAGCCGGTGATCGATGTGCAGTATGCGTTACCGGTGGTTTCGGAAGTAAAAACCAATGATGGTATCGGTGGACAAAATACCGTTCGTTACACTTACAAAGGCCTCAAGTCCCACACCAAAGGTCGTGGCTTATTAGGCTTTAGCGAAATCACAGAGACTTACCCTGATACCAAAAAAACCAAGACGACGGTTATCGATCAAAGTGTCTTTCCGCGATTTGGCATTCCAACGAGAGTCACGGAACGTTACGACGGGGATATCGTCAACGATGTGGTGAGCACTTATAGTGTTGTTAGCACGAATGGTCGAGAGGCTAATACCACGGTGAAACGTGTACGTTTGACTAGAACTGTTGAAAAAAGTTATGAGTTAGGTGAACCCAATCAATATGTCATAGCCATTACAACGGACAACCAGCGGTTTGATGGTTTCGATAACCCAAAGCGTGTTGTTGTAAGAACCACTGATGGTAATGAAACCTTTACTAAAATTACCGATAGCATGTATTACAACAACACCGATAAATGGCTATTGTCTCGGTTAACTTACTCGGTTGTTTATCACCAAAGCCCGACCGACGGAACGCGCAAACGTCGGGTTGAGTTTAAATACACTGGCCATGGCTTATTAAGTGAAGAGAAAATTGTTAATGCGGCAGATACTACTCAGTATTTAAAGAAAACCAACTATTCCTATAATGCTTACGGGCAAATCACGCGAACTACGCATTCGGCGCCGGGGGCGTCTTCGCGTCAAACCAATATGACTTACAACAGTCATGGTCGATTGCAAAAAGCCTGTAATGTCTATAACGAATGTACGACCAATACCTATAACGATAAGGGGTTATTGGCTACCACAACCGGGCCCAATAAATTAACCACAACGTATACTTACGATGGTTTACGACGTCAGGTAAAAGCACAAGGTGCTGCCGGTATATGGTCGATATCTGGTGTTTACTTTAAACAACACTCCGCTTGCGGAACGCCAGCGAAGCATGCTTATTCTTGTTCGGTCACTCGTACTAAGGGCGAGCAGCCAACGATTATGCAGTACGATAGCTTTGGGCGAGAAGTACGTAAAATCACCGTCGGTTTCGACGGCCGTAAAGTGTATTCGGATACAGAATACAATGATCGTAGTCAAGTTGCGCGAGTGAGCCGTGATTATTTTTCTGGCGATTATATCTATTGGGCGACAAGCCAATATGATGCGTTAGATCGTGTGACTAAAATTACGCAGCCGGGCCCTCATGGTTCGACCACTGATGTAAGAACCTATTACAACGGTTTACGTACCAATACTTATTCTGGCCCGCAAAAGCGTGGGCGTACTACTTATACAAATGCACTAGGTCAAACCATTCGTGTTGAAGACCCTATGGGTGCCTATGTTGAATATACTTATTACAGCGATGGTAATTTAAAAACCACGAAAAATCAGGGGAATGCGGCCACCGTAATTACCCTTAAGTACGATGTTTATGGCCGTAAAATAGAGTCTATTGATCCGGATATGGGTCGCTGGCGCTATGAGTACAATGGTTTTGGTGAAATCATACGTCAAACCGATGCTAAAAATCAGGTATCGCAAGTCGTATATGACCGACTAGGCCGTATGGTTAAACGTACTGAGCCTGAAGGCCAAAGCACTTGGACTTATGGTAATACCTCTGCGCCGGTAGGCAGTGTCGGTAAGTTGCTAAAAGAAGTTGGGCAAGGTATTACGAAAGACCTTTCTTATGACCAATACGGTCGTGCTATCGCCATCACTACAACCATTAGTGGTGAAGGAAGTTTTACGACAAAGATGAGCTACGATGGTAACAGTCGTGTGCGCCGTACGACTTATCCTAGTACCGGTTTTATCACGGAAAATATTTATAACGCAAATGGATACCTTAATGCGGTTAGAGGGCTTCGCCGTTCTGCAGAAAGCCATGATTATAGCCAGCTAAAGCCGTTAATTAGTCAAGCGATTACAGTAGCGGCCGAATATCAAAAGAAAGCCGAAAAACTGCGTAGTCTAGGTAAATACTATCAATCACGTATTGCGTACTATCGCTCTTTAGCAGGATCGGGTGCGCCAGATAGTACCTTAAAATCGAAACTGTCTTCTCATAGATCCGAGCTTAATAAAACCGTTAGTCAGGGAAATGCACTAACGCCTAAATTTATGGGTCACCTCAACCAAGCGATAGACGAATTGGCCGAAGTGAATAAATTGATTAGCGCCGAAAGCCAAAGCTATAGCAGTATGGCGAATGACTTGTCGTTATTGGCAGCACAAACCTTAGCGGTTGCTGACCACACTTTTAAATATGGCCGTACTTATGATCGTGTAGCGGATATTTATCAAGAAATGGACGACAGTAGTAATTGGATGAATTACTGGCGTGCGGTTGAGGTAGATGCTTCTGGTCGTAGAACGGCAGAAGTCTATGGTAACGGTATCGTTAATGATTACACCTACAATCAAGGTACCGGTTTTCTCGAAAGTGTGAATAGCAGCCTCTTAGTGGTCGATGCGCTTAAGCACGTTGAATACGAATACGATGCCTACAATAACGTGACCCTGCGTGATGATTTAGTGAATGATATTCGTGAGACCTTTAACTACGATCGCCTAGACCGCTTAACTCGCACGAGAGTGGATAGTGATACTTACGCTTCCACTACTTTCAATAGAACCGATAACGTCAGATACGACTTGCTCGGTAACATCACCTCAAAAACCGGTGTGGGTAGTTATCTTTATGGTCAAAACGGTGCTGGTATACATGCGGTGACTCAAGCTGGTAATCGCAGCTATCGTTATGATAAAAACGGTAATATGATCAGTGGCGATGGCCGTACTATCCAATGGAATAGTGATAATAAAGCAACGAAAATCACCAAAAGCAATGGCCGCTCTGCTGAATTTAAATATGGGGCTGATCGCGGTCGTTTTTATAAGAAAAACCATCTAGGCGATGTGACACTTTATCTTGGTTCGCATTATGAGGAAGTCAAAAAAGCTTCTGGTGTGACAGAGAAGAAGCACTATATTTTTGCGGGTGGTGCAGTAGTGGCCGAGCATATAGTGTCTTCTGAACAGGGTATACAGACACGCTATTTTCATAAAGATGCACTAGGTAGTATTGATCTTATTACCGATGCCCATGCAGAAGTGGTCGACCGTCGTAGTTATGATGCTTGGGGTAAATTGCGCAATATGCCTTGGAAAGCGAATGCGACTTTTAACGACCCGCTGTATATCACCCAATTGCCTTTCACTAACAAAGGTTATACAGGGCACGAAAGTATTCAGGAAGTGGGCCTTATTCATATGAATGGGCGTATTTATGACGCGACCATCGGGCGTTTCTTAAGTGCGGATCCGCACATTCAAGAAGCCACTATGACACAAAGTTATAACCGCTATAGCTATGTGCTGAATAACCCAATGAAATACACCGACCCCAGTGGATATTTCTTTAAAAAGCTATTCAAAGGCATTAAAAAGGCTATTAAAGGTATTGTTAAAGTCGTTAAAAAAGTCGTTAACGCCCTTAAGCCTTATGTCGGTGTGATTGTGGGTGGTTTGATCAGCACATTCTGCCAAGTGTGTGGCTCGGTTGTTCTTAAAGCGGCTATAGCGGGCTTCGCTTCGGGCGCAGTGAGTGCAGCAGTGAACGGAGGGAATGTCCTCCAAGGGGCATTAATGGGGGGACTCACTGGTGCGGTGTTTGGGGGTATTGGTATATCCGGTCTAGGTAATGGCGCAAGAGTATTAGCTCATGGTGTTGCTGGCGGTGCTTTATCGGTGATCCAAGGCGGTAAATTTGGTGCTGGTTTCTTAAGCGCTGCATTTGCTAAATTTGCAACCCTCCGTTTAACCGCGGCTGGTGTTTACAATATGGCCAATCGTAGTTTTGGTGCCATTATAGGTCGTACCACTGTCTCTGCTATTTTGGGCGGTACCGGCTCTGTTTTAGGGGGTGGTAAATTTGCTAACGGTGCTAAAACCGCAGCTTTTGCACATTTATTTAATCAGGAGCTTTCTAGTGCCGGTAGTCAGTTTGAACCAGAACGTGTGCCTGATGCGTTCCGTAGAACAGTTAATGTGCCACCAGAGTATCAAGTGACTAGATTAATTAACGGTAGGCCAGTAGATATGGCAGAGGTGTATATCCAGCAAGCATATCTCAATGCTCCAAGATGGGAAGCTGATAATGGTCTAACCGTCACGCAAGCAGAAAGAACGGCAGCAGCGAATAGGTTGATGGCGCAAATGAACGGTGTCGTACTTGGCCCAATTGCTATAGCAGGCAGTGCCCCTGCTGTTGTGGCTGCACCGGGTTTAGTAAGCACTGGTGCCACTAATCTTGTGGTGAGGTATCCGGTTTTAAATACTATTGCGACACAAGTGGCTCCTAATGCCGTAGGAGGGACTGGTTTGCCTGCAAGCTCTACTGTTGGTTGGGCAACGTCGACAATAGCTTATTTTGCGAAAAAACTTTTTTAATAAGAATGAGACTATGTCGAATTAGTTGTTGAGGGTTATTAAGTTAAGTGAAAATATAAACCTGTACCAGTATGTAACTGGAGCAGGTTTATATGTTGTTGATGTGATTTCACTGCTGTCCCGTTAAGTTATGCTTAGTCACTATGCAGCTACTGTATCCAAGCTCCCCAGCTATCTTAGCCAGCGTGGAGACATGGATTTCCAACCATTATTCAAAGCACGCCGTGAATACGTCCATGTAGGCTCAACACCCGCGTCCATGCGGGTGATGGCTTTGCCTAATGGCTGGAATTCCATTGTTGACAAGTTAACGGGACGGCAGTGATGTGATTTATAAATTGAGTTTAGCTTTCACATTCCCAAAGGCTTTTAGTGCAAACGTAATTTCGTCTTCGGTTAACGCTGCCGACATTTGCGTACGAATTCGGGCTTTGCCTTTTGGTACAACAGGAAACGAAAATGCGACGACGTAAACGCCTTCTTTTAACATTTCTTTAGCAAAGTTTGCGGCGACTTCTGCGTCGTATAGCATTACGGGTACAATCGCGTGTTCACCTTCTAATAGATCAAAACCCAGTTCGGTTAATCCTTGGCGAAAGCGTTCGGTATTGCTACGTAGTTGTTCGCGTAGCGTGTTTGATTGTGAAGCGAGTTCGATAGCCTTAAGTGCGCCGCCAACCACCGGTGGTGCAACTGTGTTAGAAAATAGGTATGGGCGCGAGCGTTGACGTAGTAACTCAACAATTTCTTTTTTAGCGCTGGTGTAACCACCGCTACCGCCACCGAGTGCTTTCCCGAGTGTACCCGTGGTGATGTCGACACGATCCATACAATTTTTGAATTCGTGCGTACCTCTGCCGCCTTCACCAATAAAACCGGTAGCGTGGCAATCATCAAAGTGTACTAAGGCATTATATTTATCAGCCAAGTCACAAATTTCGTCTAGCTTGGCAATGTAGCCATCCATAGAGAAAACACCATCGGTGGTGATCAATTTAAAGCGCGCGCCATTGGCATCGGCTGCTTGTAGTTGCGCTTCTAAGTCGGCCATATTGTTATTTCGATAACGATAACGCTTGGCTTTACATAAACGTACACCGTCAATAATGCTCGCATGGTTTAGCTCATCTGAAATCACGGCATCTTGATCATTGAGTAGTGTTTCAAATAGTCCACCGTTTGCATCAAAGCATGACGGATATAAAATCGTATCTTCCATGCCTAAAAACGTACTTAGGGCGTTTTCTAATTGTTTATGAATGGTTTGGGTGCCGCAGATAAACCGCACCGATGCCATGCCATAACCCCAGTTTTCTAATGCGTCTTTTGCTGCTTGGTTGATCTCTGGATGTTGGGCTAAGCCTAAATAATTATTGGCGCATAAATTAATCACTTGCTGTCCGTCATTGACACCAACACTGGACCCTTGTGGTGTGGTAATCGTGCGTTCATGCTTAAATAGCCCTGCTTCTTTTATGTCATTGAGCTCTTGGTGTAAATGTTCTTTTAGTTGACCGTACATAAAACTCTCCTAAATTTTTTTGTGTTCTGGTTGTCTATTTGCGTGTTTTTTCGATTTTTTGGCTGCATTTACTTGTCTACAAAGACGCCCACGTTAAAATCACTTTACTGGCTTCGCCGGAGTTCATCGCGTCAAAACCTTTTTGAAATTCGCTGTAGTCGAGCCGGTGGGTAATGACAGGATTAATAGGTAACCCTGATTCCACCATCACGGACATTTTGTACCATGTCTCATACATTTCTCGGCCATAAATACCTTTAATGGTGAGCATGTTAAAAATAACCACGTTCCAGTCAATGGCGACATCGCCACTGGGTATGCCTAGCATGGATACTTTTCCGCCATGACACATATTGGCTAGCAGATCGCGAAAGGCATCAGCGTTGCCGGACATTTCTAAGCCCACATCAAAACCTTCTGACATACCCAGCTGTTTTTGTGCATCCGCAAGTGTTTCTGTACGCACATCAACGGTGTGAGTGGCGCCCAGTTCACGGGCTTTTTCTAATCGTTTGGGGTTAATGTCGGTGACTACTACATGGCGTGCGCCTGCGTGCCGGCATACGGCAGCAGCCATGACGCCGATTGGCCCTGCACCGGTGATTAATACGTCCTCACCCAGTAGATCATATTGCAGGGCGGTGTGTACGGCATTGCCTAATGGATCAAATAGAGAGGCGATATCAAGGTCGATACCCTTGCGATGCTCCCACACGTTGGACATTGGCAACACTACGTATTCGGCAAATGCACCAGGACGATCAACCCCAATACCGGATGTTTGCGAGCATAAGTGCCTGCGACCAGCCAAACAGTTGCGGCAGCGACCACAGACTACGTGACCTTCGCCAGAGACGATTTGTCCTGCTTTAAAATCGTTAACGTTTGAGCCAACTTCAACAATTTCACCAACAAATTCATGACCAACAGTCATAGGAACGGGAATGGTTTTTTGCGCCCATTCATCCCAGTTATAAATATGCATATCGGTACCGCAGATCGCCGTTCTTAATACACGGATCAATACATCATTAATACCGTATTCGGGGATGGGGACATCTTCTAGCCATAGACCTTCACTGGCTTCTTTTTTTACTAATGCTTTCATCACAAATTCCTTGGGTTTTATACCTAAAATGTTTACTATACGAGAATATTTCCACTATATTAGAATGCAAAATTCCCTTATGCAAGAAATAAATCCCTTATATGAGATTTATTTTGCGATTTTGTACTGATTGCTAATAAATTTTAGTCAAAGGCAGCTTATGAATATTGAAGATGAATCGGATTATGCGGGTCAGGTTTTGTGCCAGCGAGTAACCGAATTACGCAAAAAAAATAAATTAACCTTAATACAGTTGGCGTCGTTATCGGGTGTAAGTCGTTCCATGTTAAGCCAGATCGAAAGGGGGCAAGCGAACCCTACGTTGGCAGTGACTTTTAGGATTGCACAAGCCTTTGGTATGAGTATTGGTGAGCTAGTCGAGCAGGCGGGTAATAACCCTATTATTGATGTTGTGCATGGCGAAGACCCCAGTAATTTATTTCGCTCTGATAAAGAATGCCAAATACGTACATTATCGCCTTTACACATGGAGAAGAATGTCGAGTTTTACGAATTACGCATTGCTCCCAAAGCTGAGTTGAAAAGTGCCGCACATTTTGATGGTGCAAAAGAGCTTTTTACGGTGACGCAAGGCACGGCAAAAATTCAATCCAGTGATAGTCACTGTGTACTCGTCACCGGTGATTCCGCGCATTATCGTGCTGATTTGGAGCACCGTATTATTAATGATGGTGATGAGGAGTTGGTGGGTTATTTGGTAGTGACCACCTAGTGCATTGTAAGAAAATCATAGCGGTTATGTGTAATGATGGCTGTTTGGAGAGTGTATGTTTGTTAATTGGGCATTATTAGTCGCCTTTATCCCGACGTTTTTCTTTGTCTCAATTACTCCTGGTATGTGTATGACGCTGTCGATGTCATTGGGCATGACTATAGGTGTCCGCAAGGCACTGTGGATGATGTGGGGTGAGTTATTAGGCGTTGGCTTAGTCGCGGCATCAGCGACATTAGGCATTGCTGCGGTGATGTTACGTTATCCGTCGGCATTTTTAGTAGGCAAGGTAATAGGTGGTTTATACCTTATGTATCTTGGCTATTGCTTGTGGCGTTCAAAAGGTAAATTGGCATTATCAGAGACTGAATCACTATCACAAACCATGAGTCGCCGTGAATTGGCATGGCAAGGGTTTATAACGGCGATTGCGAACCCTAAAGGCTGGGCATTTTTTATTGCTTTGCTGCCTCCTTTTATTTCACCAGATTACCCCATGGCAACACAGCTACCTTTATTAATTGCGATTATTTTGGTGATTGAGTTTGCCTGCTTATTAATTTATGCCAGTGGTGGGAAATCCCTTAGCTTAATGCTTAAAAACAGGAGCAATGTCAAAGTAATTAATCGTTTGGCAGGCACACTGATGGTAGGTGTTGGCGTATGGTTAATGACGACTTAACCGTTCTCTCTTTATACACAACCTATTAATTCATTTTCCCTGCAGTTTGCAGGCTATCGACTACACTTAAAATAGATAATGATATTAGGTGTGATAGATATAAATGACAGTAGCCAGCGAGAAAGCTAATTACGCTCAAGGCGTGTTAGTTTTTAATATTACCCCCACACAACACTTTGCTTTGGGAACGCTCAAGGTAAGAGAAATTGTGCCTTACAAACCCCTTCATGCGCTGCCTAACTCTCATGCAACTGTCAAAGGTGCAATGGAGATGCGTGGGAAAACGATTCCGGTTTTAGATTTAGCGGCTGCTGTGGGCTATGCCTCGTTGACTGATGAACAGATGAAAGCTTGCGTGATTATAGTGACGGATTGTCAGCGTAAAACTATCGGTTTTTTAGTGCATTCGATAGAAAAAATTATGGAATTCAATTGGCGAGAAGTGAAGAAGCCGCCTAAATCATTGGGAAGTAATGCTTTTATTACCGGTATCTGTGAAGTCGAGAATGAACTGATACAAATGGTCGATCTCGAGTATGTGATGTCGAATGTATTCCCCGAAGATGATAGTGAGAAGCATGCGGTATTAACTGATATTCAGCGCGAACAACTCAAGCCACTTAATATTTTGTTGGTGGATGATTCAATGGTCGCGCGTAAGCAGTTAACTGATGCGCTGAGTCATATGAATGTGCCGTTTAAAGTGACCGAGAACGGGCACGATGCCTTGACGATTATGCAAACCGAGGCTGCTAATGGTACGCCAATTGATTTGTTGGTGAGCGATATAGAAATGCCCGGGCTGGATGGTTATGAACTAGCGTTTGAAGTACGTGACAAACCTGAGTTAGCAGGGGCTTATATTGTACTTCACTCGTCGCTATCTAGTGATATTAGTGTAAGCCAGGCGACACAGGTAGGTGCCAATGAAGCGTTAACTAAGTTTAATGTGCAAGAGCTTATTGCTTCGATGTTACGAGGTGCTGAGTTTAAGGTTGGGCTGTCAGCGTAAGCTATTACGTTTGATAAGAAAGGCGTATCAAAAATATGCTTATTGATACGCTTTCCCATAATTGAGTCTAGTCTGTATTGGATCTAATAGTGCTTTTGTGTTGTCGCTATTGTTTATATTCTGCAAAAAATTTACCCAGTCCAGTCATTGCCATTTCTAGCTCATCCTTTCTTGGTAAGAATACAATTCTAAAGTGGTCGGGTTGCTTCCAGTTAAATGCGGTTCCTTGCACCAGTAGCACTTTGTGCTGAATTAAAAAATCTAACACCCATTGCATATCGTTAGTGATATTAAATTTTTGGCTGTCTATTTTAGGAAATAAATACAGCGCGCCTTTTGGTTTGACACAAGATAAACCGGGGATTTTATTCACCATGTTATACGCGATATCGCGTTGCTCCAATAATCGCCCGCCGGGTAAGATGAGTTCATTGATACTTTGATAGCCGCCCAACGCAGTCTGTACGCCTAACATAGCTGTCGCATTAGCACATAAGCGCATAGAGGCAAGCATGTCGATACCGGCGATATAATCTTTCGCGCCTTTTTTGTTGCCACTGATCACCATCCATCCCGATCTAAACCCTGCTAGTCGGTAAGATTTGGATAGGCCATTAAAGCTAATGCACAAGACATCCTCGGCTAGTTTGGCCATGGGAATAAACTCAGCATCGTCATATAATATTTTGCTATAAATTTCGTCAGCAAAAATAATTAAATTGTGCTGGCGCGCAAGTTCTACAATCTCTTCTAATAACGCTTGGCTATAGACTGCACCTGTTGGGTTGTTGGGGTTGATGACAACAATGCCGCGAGTATTGGGGGTGATTTTACTTTTGATATCATCGATATCAGGGAACCAGTCCGCTTCTTCGTCACAGGTGTAATGTACAGGGTTACCACCGCCTAGATTGACTGCCGCTGTCCATAGAGGATAATCGGGAGCGGGAATAAGTATTTCATCGCCCTGATTAAGTAGGGCCTGCATTGACATAACAATCAGTTCGCTCACGCCGTTACCCAAGTAAATATCGTTGACTTCGATATTAGGGATTTCTAAACGTTGGGTTTCATGCATGATGGCTTTACGCGCAGCAAATAAGCCTTTTGAGTCGGTGTAACCTTGGGCATCTCGAATATTGGCAATCACATCGCGAATAATTTCGTCGGGGGCATCGAAACCAAAAGAGGCGGGGTTGCCAATATTTAATTTAAGAATGCGTTGACCTTCCTCTTCGAGGCGGTTAGCTTGTTTGAGTATCGGTCCGCGAATGTCGTAGCAAACATCATTTAGCTTGTGTGATTTTTTGATTGTGTTCATAGTATTACTGCTGTCGTATTGAGTGTCATCGTGATGGAAAAACGGTTCGTATATAAGCTGTGATCGTTAACTTATTTCTTAACATTTGTTATTAACCAAGGCTACTGATTATGTCAGATCAAGATAAAAATTGGAAAGAAAAGCTAAGCCCCGAAGAATATCGCATATGTCGTGAAAAAGGCACTGAACCTGCTTTTACGGGTTGTTATTGGGATGAAAAAAAATCCGGCCAGTATTTGTGTAAATGTTGTGGTGAGGCGCTGTTTGATTCTGCAACGAAATATGATTCGGGTTCTGGCTGGCCTAGTTTTTATCAGCCGCTTTCTAGTGAGAACATTAAAGAGATTACCGATAGCAGCTTTGGTATGGCGCGCACGGAAGTCGTGTGTCGGTCATGTGGTAGCCATCTAGGGCATGTATTTGCTGATGGGCCTCAACCAACAGGCCTACGCTATTGTATTAATTCGGCTTCGCTATCTTTACAGGCAAGCGACGAGCATGAATAATATATTATGGCAGCTTGGGTGCGTTGTATTATTGTTTTTATCGGTGATGTGGAATAGAACCGCGTGGGGTGATCCTAAGTGGCCTTTACTGGGATTGGCAGCATCTGTAGGTTTGTGGGTGCTTCTAGCGCTGTATGTGCTTATTAGCAATCTATGGGGACTTTATCGAGGAACATTGGGCGAGCAGGGTGAAGTGCTCGTTGCTTCATTGTCATCCTCCAGTGTGCTCTATGTAATACTTTCAAGCGCATTTGCGATACTTCCTTTGGTAGGAATAGTACTGTTCTTAATTAAAACGGGGCAAGTGCCACCCATTCATGACATCAGTACTGATACGAACAACCCTCCTACATTTATTTTTGCTGAGAAAGCACGATACTCTTCACATAACTCCCTTGTCTATACGAATAAAAACGCCGAATCACAAAAGCGGGCATATCCTGAGATAAAACCTTTGTTCGCATCAGTGACGCCGTCAGAGCTGATGACAGTAGCTGAAGTGGTCGTTACTGAGCTGGGCTGGGAGATTGATGCTGTAGATAAAGAAAAGGGGCTTATTGAGGCGCGTTCAACCACTGCTTTGCTTCGGTTTGTGGATGATATTATTATTCGCGTAGAGCGGACACCTGAGGGGGGGAGCAAAATGGATGTTCGCTCAGCTTCACGCATAGGTGTGAGCGATTTAGGTGCTAATGCAAAACGTATTCAACTGTTTATTGATGCAATCTCTCTGAAGCTCAGCGTCGTTGATTAATCGGTAACCGTCAACCGGTAACCGGAAATTGTTCTGCGAGTATACTGTCATTGAGTGTATTGATAAGGAGTTGATTTAGCCGAGACTAATACAAGGTAATCCCGTTAGTCGTAAATGTTTTTCTTCTTCCAGCCAGAATCTTCTTCAAAAACGCTCCACTCATTCTGCTCTTCCGCTTCTTGAACGCTGTCAACCGAATGAGGGTTCCGGCCCTGTTCAGCTACTGCATGATCCTCTGCTTCACATTGTGCTAATAACGGTGCCATTGCAGTGTCTATTTTATGCACTTTTTCTGTAAAGCCTGAAGGGGACTCTTTCGTTAATAGCTTTTTAGCTAGGTTGTAATGATGCAGTGCTAACCGACTTTTCCCCATTTCAATGGCTTGTCTTGCAGAAATACTGTGTCCGTTAACGGGTAAGGTGATAACCAGCTCTTTGAGTAATAAGCGATAGTGGGCGTGTTGTTTTTGAGTGATCGACCCTCTCTGTACTGATTTTTGTAAAAAGCCGTTAATTAGGTTCAGGTATTGTTTCAGTTCATTGATTTGCGCCGCACCTTGTAGGTCTTCTGCTGCTTGATTGTCTGGTTTACGGATAGCGGCTTCTAATTGTACTGTGTATGTTTGTAATGACTCTACATACCCTTTATTTGATGAGTCTAATTTAGTGAGCTGTTCGTAGGCGTCGATAATACTGCGATATAAAAAAACAACCAGCTCCTTTGGCAGAAAGTTTTCTGGAAATACGCTAATCGCTTGTAGCAACTCTTTGGCACGCTTATTCAGGGCACGTTGCAAGCGCTCTCGTTCTAGCTTGCGCTCGCCAATAGTCTGGCGAACGAAAATGTAACAGACCAGCGCTGAGATAACTGCGATGACGCCAATGATGATGTAGATCTGAGTCATAAAATAAAAACTCTAGGTTTAATAGAAATGGTGAATAAATAACCTCTTTAATGAGTATAGACGTTATCTGGGTAAGGGCATCTTCAAAATATACTCTTTTTAAAAAGTTTTTAATGAAAGTGTTGACAGCTGCGGCTTCGATCCATAGAATGCGCACCTCTTCTGATGACAGACCAGTCGAAGAAGTCCTAAGTCCCCTTCGTCTAGTGGCCTAGGACACCGCCCTTTCACGGCGGTAACAGGGGTTCGAACCCCCTAGGGGACGCCATTTTCTCTATGCGCTTATCGGCGAAATTGAAAATGACAATGCGGGAATAGCTCAGTGGTAGAGCACAACCTTGCCAAGGTTGGGGTCGCGAGTTCGAGCCTCGTTTCCCGCTCCAAATTTGAAAAAAAACCAGCTGATAGCTGGTTTTTTTTCGTCTGCGTTTTACTCCTCTGTCACACGCTAACATGATTGCTGAGTACTAAACAGTCGCCAAAATGGCCCTTATGGCGCGCTATAAGGTAAAGATGAGTGGTGGAGTATGATGCGTATATCACCATTGTCATCTTTCATATATCCCCATGTTTTATCAACGGTCGTAATGTTGCCGGTTTTATCGGTAAACATGACGTTACCCATCGTGAGTGCGGTTGTGCCATGAAGGTGTATGGCTGCATTTTCACTCTCTACTTTCTGCCAGCCTTTTAATGCGAAGCCACTATCTGATGGGAAGGCAGTATCACCTCCGACAAAGTAGGATAGTGCGCCTTTCTCGGTCGTCCGAATATTGACAGGCAGAGGTGCTAACGTTGGCTTGAATAATACAGGGCCTAGATCATACGCGTAAGTTTTGTCGATAATATCGGCCGCCAGTTTTCGTGCTTCTTTAGCGCCTTTGTCGTCGTATGTGTTGCCGATATTGACAATGGCACTACCCCAAGCTTGTTGTGCTGCGAGTACTTCAGCTTTGGTAATGTTGGTGCTAAAGACCTCTGCGTCAGCGGTAGCGATGGAAGATAATGTGAGCCCAAATGTTAAGGCAGATATTTTTACTATGTTTTGTAAATGTGACATGGTGATACCTCTTTCGTTAGTGTTAGTTGTTTGTTTTGCTCGAAAACAGTATCGCTAAACTAGATGAAGAGGAGGCTGTTAGTTTTATGAACATCAGATGAATAAAGTGGGTGGTGGTGTTTTTCACACATGAGCGGTCACTTATTCTAGGGCTTCGAGGCGATAGCCTAGGCCCCGTTGTGTATGTATGAGTTGAGGCTTGTTATCCGTATCAATTTTGTTACGTAAGCGACGTATGTAAACATCGACGATATTAGTTAGTGGGTCTTCGTTAAGTCCCCATACATTGGATAAAATGCGCTCTCGGCTAAATAAACGGCCTACTGAGCGCATCATCAGCTCTAGTAGAGCAAGTTCTTTGGCTGTTAGTGAGATTTCTTCATCCCCCCTGAATACACGCATGCTGTCTAGATCTAGATGTAGGTCGGCAACACTGAGTTGCTTGGCACGTTGCTTGTCTGGAGCGACTAGTCCTCTACGCGCAAGTCCTTCAATGCGGGCTAATAACTCCTCAAAATCGAAGGGTTTGCCTAGGTAGTCATCGGCGCCAGTACGTAAGCCGGTCACGCGATCATCCGTGTCATTTAAGGCGGTAAGCATTAATATGGGCAGCGGAAAACCTTCTGCGCGCAATTGCTGGCAGACTTCAAGTCCGTTCATTTCGGGCATCATAATATCCAATATAACTAGGCTCTTTTCAGCGTTATCGCGAAAGGCCTTATGTAGCTCTCTTGCTAATCCTAGCCCCGTAGCACCATCTTCAGCTAGTTCCGTTTGATAGCCCTCTGCCTTTAATCCTCGCTGTAAAAAGCCGTGAACGCGAGGGTCATCTTCTATGACAAGTATTTTCATGGAGTGTCTCCGTTGACGACTTCTAGTATTGGCAGGGTAATAGTTAGTTCGGTGTGCTCGTTCTCATTGCTATTAATCGTAATGTTACCTCTGTGTGCGTGTACGATAGTTTTTGCTAAGGCGAGCCCTAGGCCAGAGCCGTCGGGTCGTATAGATTGTGCGTGAACACCGCGAAAATGCCGGTCAAATACTCTTGAGAGTTCTTTTTTGCTAATGCCTGCACCTTCGTTGCGGATACGACAGGTCACATAGCTAAGCCCTTCGTTGTCCTCATCTAGCGCGGTCTCTATTTTTACGCATGCGCCTTCGGGGCTATAGCATAGTGCGTTTTCTAGGCCGATGATTAACACCTGCTCGAGTCGCTGAGCGTCGCCTAGTACCCACGCGTTAAGGTCTTTAGGTTTCATAAGCTGTACGTGTTTGTTTTGTGTTGTGGCATGGCTATTGGTTACTGCTCGCTGGCAAATGTCATAAAAACAAACGGGCTGCCTATCTAGCACAAAGGCATCAATATCACTTCTGGCTAACGTTAACATGTCGTCGATAACGCGACTCAGTGCGTGGGAGTAATCCACTATCTTAGTTAATGTGGTTCGATAATCATCTAGATTCGATGTGCTGTAGCGGAGAGTTATTTCTGCTTCGCCTCTGATAGCGGTTGTTGGAGTACGAAGCTCGTGGCTGATATCGGCAAACATTTGTTTGCGGCGTAAGTCGACTTTTTCGAGCCGGTGTAAGGTCTCCCTAAAGTCGCTGGTGCGCTCTTCAACTTGGGCTTCAAGCTCTGCTTTAATCTGCTTATCTTTAGCGCTTAATACTGCTATCTCTCTGGTCATGTGATTGATGCTTTGAGCCACGTTGGCAAATTCATTTTTTCCTAAGTCGGGAATTTGATAATCAAGGTTACCTTCGCGTAGCGCTGTTGCCCCTCGAACGAGCTTGCCAATTGGACGGCTCAACGCTAAATAAAAATACCACGCCAACGCAAGCATGCATAAGATAAGAATACTGGTAGCGACTAGCATGACATTATTCATAAACTGTAATGAAACATCGGCGGCAGTGCGATCTCTAGCCGTCGCTAAGCGTTCGCGGCTAATGCTCTGGAACAGAATAGCTCTTAGGTCTTTTTCGTCAGCAATATCAAAAATATTAGTCAATAAGGTACGCTTTTCTTCTGGTGAAGACGCGCGACGGCCGTAAGCTTCGGTCTCCATCATTTCGCCGACTTTCAACACGCCTTTACGCAGCAGCCGAATACTCTCTAGGCGCTGCTGATGCTCTGGTTCTTTTGATAGATCATTCTGATTCAAGCGATGTGCTTTAATCGCTAGCATGTCTAAATTATCAAGAGTGCGTAGTATCTCAGAATAGAATACTTGACGCTGTTGGGGGTCGTTATTGATGCCAACAATTGCATTGGTTAAACCTAAGCGGAGCTGGTGTTTTTGTGAAAGAATTTCGATAAAGCCGGCATATAACTCATTGGCTAAGCGCCCCCGTTGCACATTATCGTTAGCGGTTTTTATGGCGAAAGCGGTAATCGCACCGTAAGCGCCTAACCAACCACACCCTACT
>AEVK01000036.1 GCA_000209515.2 gamma proteobacterium IMCC1989 | reverse complement strand
CCGCCAAGACTATTATCAGTGCAACATGTTTATAGGGTATGTAAATTTTTTGTTCTGACTTCGGCATAAAATATTGGACTACATTATTGAGAATAAGTGAGGTGGTGATTCTTACTGAAAATACTATAAGGAGACTCTGAACAAGTCATAAATGGTCAGCCGAGCAATCGGCGCAGCGACCAAACAAGGTGATTTCGTGCCCCGTCAATTGAAAGCCTTTAGGTAACAATTCGTCAAGATGCCCCGGGCAGCCATTCACTTCGAACACACATTCACATTCGCTACATTTAAAGTGGTGATGATGTGTTAAACCAGACGGTTCATAACGCGGACTATCGCCGGGCAAACACACAACGGTAGCAGTTCCCTCGTCGACCATTTTTTTTAAGGCACGAAATACGGTGGCAACACCCAGCTGAGGCAACGACTCTTGCGCTTTACTTAATAACTCTTTAGGCAGCAAAGGACGGCCGGCCTGCTTGAGCATGGTTTCAACCACTTGTTTTTGTTTGGTATTGCGTTGTTGATGCATACGTTTTTATATCTCGACCAAAACTAAAGACTGAAGCGCTAATGATAGTACACCATCATTAGCGCTTCAATTATCAAAAATAAAGAATCCTACGTCATTCACGCCATCTGCATAAGGGCTCTCTTAACCGAGTCTCTACTTGATAAATAGCTGATTGATAAACAGCTACTTGATGAACACTTTCTGAGCATGGTTAATTTATCGTTTTTACACCACTATCAAGCACTATCAAGATAGCTAGTTAACGATGGGCGAAGTCATTGATAATCTCGCCTTTAATGAGCAAGGACTCATTCCAGTGATCACTCAGGACGCTGATGGACAAAAGGTATTAATGCTGGCATGGATGAATAAGGATGCACTACTTATCACCCTATCAACCAAACGCGTGACCTATTGGTCTCGTAGCCGTCAACAACTTTGGGCAAAAGGAGAAACTAGCGGGCATACACAAACATTGGTTTCCATGTCTTTCGATTGTGATGGCGATGCCATTCTCTGTCAGGTTAATCAAGTAGGGGCAGCTTGTCACACCCATCGCCCCAACTGTTTTTATCTTAACGTCGACGCTGAACAACAGCGGGTAATTATTTCTGGGAACGCAGCCTAATGACACATAGCACATTAATAAAAAATGCTCACATTGTTAACGACAACCGTATCATTGAAGCCGATGTCAGCATTAAAGGGCAGCGCATTGATAAAGTCGATAGCCATATTTCCGCTTCACCCAATGATACGGTTATTGATGCCGAAGGCCTGCACCTGCTGCCGGGAATGATTGATGATCAAGTGCATTTTCGCGAGCCGGGCTTAACCCATAAAGGGACGATTGCTAGCGAATCACGTGCCGCTGTTGCGGGAGGCATTACCAGCTTTATGGAAATGCCCAACGTTAATCCCGCCACTATTACTATTGCCGCACTGGAAAAAAGTATACGATTGCTCAACAGTCCTCAATAGCGAACTATGCACTCCATCGCCCATACAGAAAAATCACTCAAACCATACAACGAGCAAAAAAATGAATACCCCAAACAACGCGCTCTCTGCGATTCCTACTCACATCATTACTGGTTTTTTAGGTGTGGGAAAAACGTCTGCCATCTTACATTTACTCAGTAACAAACCTAACAACGAACGCTGGGCAATATTGGTCAATGAATTTGGTGAGGTAGGCGTAGACGGTAGTATATTTGAGGGCCAGCAAACGCAAGAAAACACGGTTTTTATTAAAGAAGTCCCGGGCGGCTGCATGTGTTGTACGGCGGGATTACCTATGCAAGTGGCGCTCAATCAATTATTAAAAAAGGCTAAACCGGATCGTTTATTTATCGAACCTACTGGTTTAGGGCATCCAAAAGAAGTGCTGGAAAGTCTCACCAGCGATGCCTACCGCGATGTGATTGCATTACAGAAAGTGCTGACCCTAGTGGATGCACGCAAGCTATCAGACACACGTTATACCGAGCATGCTACGTTTAACCAACAAATTGCTATTGCCGATATTGTGGTGGGCAATAAACAAGACTTATATCAAGATGGCGATAAAAACGCCTTAATAGCCTATGCCGGTCAGCATGGCATCCCTGAAGCACAGGTGTTTTTCACACAGCAAGGTGATATCACGACTATCGATTTAATGGGTTCGACCTCTACCATTACATCCAAAAGTCACCACAATCATGACCACGACCACGACCAGAGTCACAGTCACAGTCACAGTCACAGTCACAAACACAATCACAATCACAATCAGAATCACAATCACAGTCACAAGGATAATCACGTGGACAAGACTGCACCATCATTTTCTGATGAGATTATTCCAGAGTGCGGTTATATAAAAGCCGTCAACAAAGGCGAAGGTTTTTATAGTATTGGCTGGCGTTTTTCCCCCAGCAAACCATTTAATCATCAAAAAATAATGGCGTTTTTAAAAGGAATAAACGCGGAAAGAATGAAGGCCGTATTGATCACGGAAAAAGGTGCGTTTACTTACAATCTAACATCCGACGCATTAGTCGAGCACGCACTAAACGATTGCAACGAAAGCCGAATAGAAATTATTACCACTGACATTAACGAAAACTGGGAAGCGCAAATTATGGCATGCCTTATCTTGAATGATTAACTTTTATCGGTATTTTTTTCGTCCAGCTTTTTAACCTAGATTTTTAACCCAGCCTTTTCATCCAGCTTTTTAATCCAATAATTAGCCATAGATTTAAATCGCAACTTTCCCTCAAAAGACTGGAACGATTTAGCGATAAACTATTGGGGAAATCGTACCCAAAAAAAACCTCGCCGTTACCCGGGACCTTGTGCGAACAGCGAACCCGAAACACAGTGGCTTGTTGATACTATTCAAGATTTCAAACCCGATGTTATTATTGCCGTCCATGCGCCCTATAGCTTAGTAAATTACGACGGCCCACAAACCGCTCCACAAAAACTAGGCGCGTTGAAGTTATTGCGATCAGGGACTTACCCAGGTTCGCTGGGCAATTACGCTGGCGTAGACCTTAACATCCCCGTCATCACCATTGAGCTGGCATCTGCAGGCACACTGCCGCCCAGTGGTGAAGTTAGACGCATGTGGATTGACCTCGTGCGCTGGTTAAAGCGAGAAGTACCGAAACAACGGTTGATGAAGTTGAATGAGTAAAGCACCAGAAGCGGCGTCTATATTCAATGTGTCGCACTAGCGACTGAAATCCGAGTAACAATTCCGCGTAACAATTCCGCGTAACAATAAAGTAGTGAAAGCGTTAAATAACGAGAATCCGAAACGATTGATCGCCTTGCAGGAATGCTGTATAAACAATACTGTATAAAAAAACAGTTAAACAGTATTTCCAATATTCACCGCTTGGAGCCAGCCAATGATTCTCTACATTGCCGAAAAACCCAGTCTTGGTCGAGCCCTTGCCGAGGCCTTACCTAAACCTCACAAGAAAGGCGATGGGTTTATTACACTGGGCAATGGGGATGTGGTGAGCTGGTGTATAGGCCACCTATTAGAACAAGCAGAGCCTGATGCCTATCACCCCGATTATAAAAAGTGGAATGTCAATCATCTGCCCATCATCCCTAAAGAGTGGAAACTAGAAGCTAAAAGCAAAACAAGAAAGCAATTATCCACTCTCAAAAAACTCATCAAGCAAGCCAAACTGCTAGTTAATGTAGGCGACCCTGATCGCGAAGGGCAAATACTGGTGGACGAGGTGATACATTACTCCGGTGCGTCTAAAACAAAAATAGCCGCCGCTCAACGGTGTTTAATTAGCGACCTAAATACCGCAGCCGTGAAAAAATCACTAAGCAACCTAAGACAAAACAGCGAGTTTATTCCTCTCGCGGCTTCCGCATTGGCTCGTGCCCGCGCCGACTGGCTGTACGGTATGAACATGACGCGCTTATGCACGGTACAGGGTCAGAAATCGGGCTTTAAAGGTGTGTTGTCTATTGGTCGAGTACAAACGCCATTATTAGGTTTGGTGGTGAAGCGAGATGATGAGATCAGCCATTTCACGGCCAAACCTTTTTATGAATTGATGGTTCGTTTAACGACCGATGCCGACAAGCCTGGCGAAAAATCTGACTATGCTTTCGACGCAAAATGGAAACCCAGCGATGCCTGCACAGACTACATGGATGAGGAAGGCCGTGTACTGTCACGCCAACTGGTAGAGAATGTCGCGTCACGGGTGATGAATCAAAACGGTCATGTGGTTAAGTTTTCTGCGAACATTAAAAAGCAAGCGCCCCCCCTGCCCTATAACCTTTCAAGCTTACAAATTGATGCCGCTAAACGCTTTGGCTTAAGCGCCAAACAAGTATTAGATAGCTGCCAGCAACTTTATGAGCGCCATAAATTAATCACCTATCCACGCTCCGATTGCCGCTATCTACCTAAAGAACACTTCAGCGATGCAAAAAAAATTATTGCAGCTATCGCGAACAATACCAGCAATTTAACTGAGACGATTAACCTGTGCGATACGAGTAAAAAATCTAAAGCGTGGGATGACAAAAAAATAAGCGCTCACCACGCCATTATCCCCACCCATAAACAATACAAAAACTGCTCACTAGATCGTAACGAAAGTAATATTTACCAACTGATTGCTCGGCAATATCTACTACAGTTTTTACCCCACTTTGAATACCGACAAGTACAGGTTGATTCGGAAATAGCCGGCGGATTATTTATCGCCAAACGCAAAGAAATTATCAATCTAGGCTGGAAAAGTGCATTCCCGCCGACCAAGAAAAAAGACGGTGTTAATACGGGTGAGAATAATAGTAGTGATACTAATGGCAGTAATAATAGCAACGAAAGCAGCAGCGAAAACGAATTCTCCGACAGCGTGATGCCCACGCTAAACAAAGGTGATTCGCTCCTCTGCACCGACACAAACATAATAGACAAACAAACCAGCCCGCCTAAACGCTTTAACGATGCTTCCTTACTCGCCGCCATGACGGGAATTTCTCGTTACGTGAGTGACCCGGAGATACGAAAAACCCTACGAGAAACCGACGGTCTAGGCACCGAAGCAACCCGCGCGGGTATTATCGAGTTATTATTTTCACGCAATTATTTAATTCGCAAAGGCAAAGAAATACACGCAACTGACATAGGCAAGCAACTCATCAACAACCTACCGGACTCCGTCGCACTCCCCGACATGACCGCCCAGTGGGAATCCCAACTCAACGCCATCAGTCAACGTGAGCTCGCCTACCCACAATTTATGCACACCATGACACACAACTTAAACCAACTGATAGATGCCACTAGCGGGGTGGTCTTTGATGGCTTAAGGGGAAAAGGAAAAGCGTTTGTGAAGCGGCGGGGGAAGCGAAAAGCGAAGGCGTAAAGAATCAAAAAAATAAAAAATAAAAAAACAGTGTCATTCCGGAAAGCATTTTTTGCTTATCCGGAATCTAGTTTTTTAAGTCCTGATTAGATACCGGATCAAGCCCGGCACAACGATATTACGTTAATGAGACAGTCATGCTTATCTATCAATAGAACCTTACTCTTGCGGCAAGAAACCATCAATAGACAAATAACGCTCGCCGGTATCGTAGTTAAAGCCTAATACCTGCGCACCGTCTTTTAAGGTTGGTAGCACTTGGTTTATCGCCGCTAATGTAGCGCCTGAAGAAATTCCCACTAACAAGCCTTCTTCTGTTGCACAGCGTCGTGCCATGTCTTTGGCATCGTCGGCATTCACTTTGATGATGCCATCTAGCAAATCAACATCTAAGTTTTTAGGAATA
>AEVK01000037.1 GCA_000209515.2 gamma proteobacterium IMCC1989 | reverse complement strand
TCAATCCTTATCATCATTGTTGTCATCATTATCGATGGTATCAGACGTATGCGAAATGCACGTCGTGATTCTTTACATATGTCATTAAAAGTAAAAAATGACTCTGAGCTCGATATTGAAGATGAAAATTATGGCAGTGAATTCCCGAACGGTGGTGCCAGACCTAGTCAAAAAATGATTGATAAACAACGTATTGATCGTGTTAAAAATCAATACGATTTTGGTCGTGACTTATCGAGTATCATCAATAAAGATAATTCAAAAAAATCGTCAGAATCCGTATCTGAATACGACATGGAAGAAGTTAGTGGTGATCAGTGGGTTGATAGTGATGAGCATGATGAAGAATATTATGCTGAAAAATGGGACGACCAGCCAGTAAATAATCTTGATAGTAATGATTTAGGCGATGAACGATTTGATGGTGTTGCTCTAGGGGATGGTAACTTAGGCGACGATGACTTAAATGACAAATATATTGATCGTAACCAACATCCAACCGCTCCAGCACCTAAAGAACAAAAAAGTACCGATCAAGATGATGTTGATCAACAAGGCGCGGGTGAAGAATATGTCAGCAATGCCACTGTAAAAAAATATGAAGAATCACATGATGAAATAAATGAAGAAGTAAATAAAGAGAATAGTGAAAAAAGATCCGCGGAAGAACCAATATCCCGTCAATCCAAATACAATTCCCCTACATATCAGCAACCTGAGCAAGTGCCGCTTAATTTAGAAGAATCTGTGCCAGTATTGATGGAGTCTGTTATTGAGGATTCAATGAGCAATGATGATATCCACGAACAGTCGTTTGAATCTACAATAGAAGAAGACGATATTGATGTTGATGTGATTAGTGCAGAAGATACCTTAAATGCAGAAAAAAATAATGAAGCGGGTATAGATGATGAACTAAGTGAGTCTATTTATAACAAAAGCTCCGATAACATAGAGAAAAAAAATAAAACACCAAAGGCGAATATACGTCCTGTTGGCAAGCACGTAAAACCGGCTGTCGAAGATAATGATGACGAGGTTCTAGATACACATTCGGCAAATAAACCGCGTTATGAGTCAAAATACTTTTCAAATAACCCTTCAAGTAATTCTTCAAATAGCTCTTCAGCTGCACTGGGTACAGTCGCGACGTCTACTATTCAAGAGGTATTAGTCGTTAACGTGAAAGCGATGAAAGGTGCCATGTTTTACGGAAGCGATCTTCTTCAGCAAGTGTTGGATAATGGCTTGCGTTATGGAGCAATGGAAATATTTCATCGCCATGCAGATGAAGACGGAGAAGGACCGATTATTTTTAGTATGGCAAATATGTTGAAGCCCGGAACCTTTGACCTAAAAGCCATAGATGATTTTTCAACCGCTGGTGTGACGCTGTTTTTAACGCTCCCCGTTTTTGATGATAATAATATGGCGGCATTTGATTTAATGATCGCTACCGCTAAGAATTTGGCGAGTGCATTAGGCGGTGAGTTAAACGATGAAAATCGTAGCATCATGACCGGGCAAACGATAGAGCATTATCGGGAGCGCATTCGTGACTTTTCACGTCGTCAGCAGCTAGAGAAAAAACGTTAGTCGAAAATCCCCTTTTAAAAGGGGATTTTTATATTCTCAGTCTGTTTAGTCATTGCTACTTCTTGATTGTCGAAACCAAGTAGTAGAGTAAGCGCCTCTAATATTATTGTAATAAGGTTTTTAGTTTTTATGAGCGATAAAATGTCAGCAGATTTATTTTCACAAGAAGATAATAATTCCCTTCAAAAAGATGCCGCTCATTCCTTAGATTTTTCGTCAATTACTCAGCTAGACCAGCAACTCAATGAGTTGCGCGAAAAAATACATCATTATAGCTATCAATACTATGCATTAGATAATCCAACGATTCCTGATGCGGAATATGATCGCTTATTCCTTGAGTTACAAACGCTAGAAAAAGAAAATCCTTCTTATGTGACAAGTGATTCGCCTACCCAACGGGTTGGTGCTCAGCCATTAAGTGTGTTCTCGCAAGTGACGCATCGCCTACCTATGCTGTCGCTAGATAATGCTTTCAGTGCTGAGGATTTACGTGAGTTTCATCGTCGCGTTACTGAACGCCTAGCATCGTTAGATATTACTGTTAATGAAATCGAATATGCCTGTGAACCTAAGCTAGATGGCATTGCTGTTAGCTTGGTCTATCAAAAAGGTATTTTAGTGCAAGGGGCAACTCGTGGTGATGGCAAGACAGGTGAAGATATTACTCAAAATGTTCGCACCATCGCCTCCATTCCATTACGTTTGCAAGGTGATAACTATCCTGATGATTTAGAAGTTCGCGGTGAAATTTATTTACCGAAGGCAGGCTTTGAAAAACTAAATAAGATAGCGGATGCACGTGAAGAGAAACGTTTTGCGAATCCGCGTAATGCTGCCGCGGGTAGCTTACGCCAGTTAGATTCCCGCATTACAGCACAAAGACCATTAGAAATGTGCGCTTACAGTGTAGGCGTTGTTGATGGAGGGCAAGTTCCCACAAAACACAGCGACATATTGTATGCCTTATCCGCTTGGGGGTTTCGTATTAACCAAGAAATGGCTAGTGTTAAAGGGATTGAGGCTTGCTGTGATTATTTTGATCAGCTGTCTAAAAAACGTAATGCACTTCCTTACGATATTGATGGTATCGTTTTTAAAGTTGATTCCATCGAATTACAAAAGCAACTCGGTTTTGTATCTCGTGCGCCTCGTTGGGCGATTGCACAAAAATTTCCTGCGCAGGAAGAATTAACCGAACTACTCGATGTAGAGTTTCAAGTGGGGCGTACCGGCGCAATCACTCCCGTGGCCCGTTTAAAACCGGTATTTGTGGGTGGTGTTACCGTTTCTAATGCGACGCTACATAATAGTGATGAAGTTGAGCGTTTGGGAGTAAAGATTGGTGATAGGGTGATTATTCGCCGCGCAGGGGATGTGATTCCTCAAATAGTATCTGCTGTTATCGATCAGCGGCCCGATCACGCAAGAGATATTATTTTTCCATCCTCTTGTCCTGTGTGTACGTCACCTACGGTTAGAGTAGAGGGTGAAGCAACAATTCGTTGTTCAGGTGGACTGGTTTGTCCTGCGCAAATAAAGCAGGCAATAAAACATTATGTTTCTCGCAAAGCAATGGATGTTGACGGCTTAGGTGATAAGCTAGTGGAGCAATTGGTCGAGCTTGGGCATATTACCTCCGTTGCTGACTTGTATGATCTTCAAGTAGAGCAGCTTGCTAATATGGAGCGTATGGGAGAAAAGTCGGCAAGTAATGTGATTCATGCTTTAGAACAATCAAAAAACACTACGTTTGCGCGATTTATTTATGCATTAGGCGTTCGCGAAGTGGGTGAGGCAACCGCTCGTAATCTGGCACAGTATTTTGGTGATATTTCTAGGTTGCTAACGGCAACGGAAGAAGATTTACAGCGCGTGAATGATGTCGGGCCTGTCGTCGCTCAATTTATTGTGGCGTTTTTATCACAACAAAAAAATAAAGAAGTAATTGCCAAGCTACAAGAAAAAGGTGTTCACTGGGAAGTGATCGAGCAGCAAGATAATCCTCAACCTCTATTGGATACAGTCTATGTTCTCACCGGTACTTTAGAGCAACTTACTCGTGACGAAGCAAAAGCGCATTTACAACAATTAGGTGCGACAGTCACAGGTAGTGTGTCTAAGAAGACACATTTTTTGGTTGCTGGTGAAAATGCTGGCTCAAAACTCACAAAAGCAGAATCGTTGGGTGTGAACATACTTGGCGAGCAAGACTTGATTAACTTATTAAATGAATATGGAATAACGCTATGATAATGATCTTACGGTTACTGACGGTGATGGGTTTATTATTGCTAGTGGGTTGTGCGACATCTCCGCCACGACAAGTGAATAATATTTGTAGTATTTTTGCAGAAAAACCGGGTTGGTATGCATCCGCAAAAAAATCTCAAAAACGTTGGGGTTCATCTATTCCGTTAATGATGGCATTTATGCATCAAGAGTCACGCTTTAAGGCGACCGCCAAACCACCTCGCGATAAAATATTTGGTTTTATACCCGGCCCACGAAAAAGCAGTGCCTATGGCTATTCGCAAGCACAAACCTCTACATGGGACTGGTATAAAAAAGACACCGGTAACTGGAGTTATGACCGTGATGATTTTGGTGATGCCATCGACTTTATTGGCTGGTACAACACGAAAACGAAAGAGATTAATGGCGTTAGTCTGAGTAATGCTTATAGCTTATATTTGGCTTATCATGAAGGTCATGGTGGTTTTAAGAAGAAAAGCTATAACAAAAAACAATGGTTAAAAGATGTGGCTAAAAAAGTCGCTACCCGTAGCAGTACTTATAGTAAGCAATTAAAAGAGTGCGAAGCACGGTTACAAAAAAGCAGTGGTTTTAGCATTTGGCCATTCTAGTGCAAAGCAATATTATGGATATATTATGAACGACGAATCCACCGTTTACGGATACATTAAAAATAATAATGCAGACACTGAACAACAAAGTTATCTGCAATCTTCTACTAACCGCCAGATGTTAAAAACATTACCATCATTAGATAATTGTGCTCTGATTACCCAAGAGCTTTTCTCTATTCCCCGCTCAAAGAGTGACACTGTTGGAGTTTCTTCACAGCTAGTCCACTTCGGGCGTGTATACAACGGTGTGGAATATGAGTGGGGATTATGGATTGCTGAATTTGAGCGGTTATTACAAAAAATGTACTGGAGTAGTGTGGTAGTACATTTAGAGACTGAGCTGTCGGGAATACATACGTTCACATGGAATAGCGGCGATGAAAGTCACTACCCAAATGATACTTCGTTGAATATTCGTTGTGAATGGCAGCACGAGCTAGGTATTGCTCCCCGCTGTGGTTAGCTATCAATGCATATAGATAATGTGCAAGTGGATGGTACTAAGTACTAATAGTGAAGAAAAAAGTTGAATCTACACTATAATTTATATCAATATTATCGATTACCATCATCAGCTATTTTATGTTGCGGTGAATGTCTAAAAATAGCGATTAACAAGAAATATTGGTGAGCAATAATAAGGCGGATTTCAGTCACCCACGCGACAATAGACAATAATAGAAAAGGAGTGTGCATACCATGCAATCTCATCGTTCCATAGTCGATATGTTTAACGAAGCCTGTGAGCATTATCACGCTCTTGATGCATTTACGTGTTTAGGGCAAACAATGACCTATGGCGAGTTAGATCAGCTCAGTCATCAATTCGCGGTTTATTTACAGCATCATACCACTCTTGCGCCGGGTGACCGCCTAGCCGTGCAGCTACCCAATACATTGCAATATCCTGTCGTATTGTTTGGCGCGTTACGGGCAGGGATAGTTATTGTGAATACCAACCCGTTATATACTGGCACTGAGTTACAGCACCAACTGAAAGATTCTGGCGCGAAAGTGTTAATGGTATTGGCGAATGTGGCAAAAGCCGTTGAAACGATCATTGATCAAACGGATATCCAGCAAGTTATTTTGACAGAAATAGGTGATTTACATCGTTTTCCTAAACGACAAATCATTAATGGCGTTGTTAAATATATTAAAAAACAAGTACCCAAATGTCACTTTCCATGCTCCATTAGCTTTCGTAAAACCTTGGCTTTAGGTAAGCGTGATACGTTTTCTCCGGTAGATATGGCACCATCTGATATAGCGTTTTTGCAATACACTGGAGGCACAACCGGTGTTGCTAAAGGCGCGATGCTCACACATAACAATTTACTCGCTAATAAAACGCAGGTACTTAAGCATTGGGAAAATGTACTGGTGCCAACGAAAGAAGTGTTTGCCGCGCCTTTACCTTTGTATCATATTTATGGTTTTACACTACATTGTATGGTGTTAGTGTCCATCGGATGTCATAGTGTTTTAGTGCCTAATCCTCGGGATTTAGATAGTTTAGTCAAAACATTTGAGTCTTCACCGCTCACTGGTATGGTGGGCTTAAATACATTGTTTGTTGCTTTACTTAATCATCCTAAATTTGTTTCTTTAGATTTTTCTGTATTGAAATTAACCACTTCCGGTGGCATGGCCTTGGTTGAAGATACGGCGGTACGCTGGAAAGAAGTGACCGGAACAACCGTGCTGGAAGGTTATGGTCTAACGGAAACATCGCCCGTGATATCGGCGAATACCATGGATGATTTTCAGCTAGGTACGATTGGTTTACCGATACCAGACACTGAGTGTCAAGTGATTGATGAAGATGGTGCTGTGGTTGCCATAGGTGAAGCAGGTGAACTTTGTGTACGCGGGCCGCAAGTCATGCTGGGATACTGGAATAAACCAGAAGCGACAGCAGAAGTATTAGATGCTGATGGTTGGTTTAAAACGGGTGATATAGCGATTATTCAAGAAGATGGTTTTATTCGAATTGTTGATCGCAAAAAAGACATGATTATTGTTTCAGGCTTTAACGTTTACCCTAATGAAGTAGAAGGCGTATTACTTTCTCATCCAGAAATAATCGAAGCCGCCGTTATTTCCATCCCCGATGAAGATACCGGTGAGGCAGTAAAAGCATTTTTGGTGTTGGCGGAAGGTAGTAGTTTGGATGATCAATCAATTAAAGCATTTTGCAAGAAATCACTTACACCGTATAAAGTTCCGAGACATTACGAATTTAGAGAAGAGTTACCAAAATCAGCGGTAGGAAAAATTTTGCGCCGCGAGTTAAGACCGACCCTCTAGACTAGCGTGTGTCATCCTCTATATGCATATATTGTCTATACTGTAACTAAGTCGTTTTTTAGGTACATCAGAACAAGGTGTAAACTTTATGCAAAATGGTAATGCTCTAGTATTATCCGGTGGTGGTGCCCGAGCAGCCTATCAGGTAGGTGTATTACTTGCGTTAAAGGAATTGTTGCCGCCACAAAGCAATCCATTCTCAATTATTTCTGGTACTTCTGCTGGCGCTATTAATGCCGTATCTTTAGCATCCAACAGCGAAGATTTTCAAGGGGGTGTGGAGGAATTAAGTCACCTTTGGCAAGAACTCACTATCGATCACGTGTTTCGTACTAGCGCGTGCGATTTATTGGGTGGTATGTATCGCTTTGCGCGCTCTTTCTTTCACGAAGGCGTAGATTATCATCGTCCACTCAGCTTATTAGATAACTCCCCTCTAAATGCGTTTTTAAGTAAGAATATTCAGTTTTCTAAAATCCAGCAAAATATTGATCGAGGTATTTTGCGTGCGGTCTCCGTTGCGGCATTAGGGTATTCATCAAGTAACTCAGTAAACTTTTTTCAAGGTACAAAAGATCTTGAAGAGTGGGAACGGTTTCGGCGAGTAGGGCAGTCAACTACTATTGGCATGGAGCACTTGCTAGCCTCATCTGCGATTCCTTGGATATTCCCGACAGTGCGGATAGGGCAGGAATATTATGGTGATGGTGCAATGCGGCAACTAGCTCCCATAAGCCCCGTATTGCACCTAGGCGCAGATCGCATTTTTATTATTGGGGTGAGTGGTAATCGCCAAGCGTATACTCGTCGCTATAAGCCAAAGTCTAAGCACCCACCTTCCATGGCGCAAATGGCGGGGCACTTATTAAATAGTGCATTTGTCGATAGTTTGGAGTCCGATATAGAGCATTTAGAACGGGTGAATGAATTAATGGAGTTAGTCACCGATCAGGAAAATACCCCGTTAAGACCGGTTAAAACATTAATTATTTCGCCTTCTAAAGCGATAGATAAAATCGCTGGTCGTCATGTACGTTATTTACCTAAAACGTTACGACTTTTTATGCGTTCGTCAGGCGCTACAGCACGTAGGGGCGGTTCCGTTCTATCCAGTTATTTACTATTTGTTAAACCTTTTGTTGATGAATTAATTGAGCTAGGCTTTCAAGATGCTATGTGGGAAAAAGAGTCAATAGAAGCGTTTTTTCAAAATCCAGTGACCAGGAATAAAAAGTAATTTTTGGCGCCTTATTCTTTTTTTATAAACTTGATAATGACTTTGTATCAAGTTTGGAGTATTTTCACGGTGTGATATTAGAAAAAGGCAGTGATAAGTAGTTTATAGGGCTTGTAAAAAAAACAACCTGAAACAGTGGCCTGAAAAAGTGACCTAAAGTTGACTGATAAATTGCACCTGTGATCTAAGCCTACGGTCGCCTAAAATGAGTATTTCATAAAAATAATAATACAAATAGCAGAAAAGGAAATCATTATGTCTGAAAACGTATTGCTAGAACGCTTTGCCTATACCCCTGTGGGTACGTTTGGCAAATTTATCTTTGACGAGTTTCAATGTTTTACTGTTGAACGTCCTTGGCTTGATAATAAACCTCGAGAATCTTGTATCCCAGAAGGTGTTTATTCACTTAAGTTAGGCATGTATAACCGCGGTGGTTATCCCGCTTATGAAGTAATAGATGTGCCTAACCGTTCATTGATTAAAATTCATATTGGAAACACTATGGATGATATTGTTGGTTGTATTGCACCCGGCAAGTCACTGGGTTTTCTTGAGCGTAAATGGGGAGTGTCTAGTAGTAAAAAAGCCTTTCAAGAGTTTATGCAGGCAATGGATGGGATTGAGGTGTCTACTCTAACTATTGATCAATACAAACCATAATAAATAACAAAATATATATTCAAGGAGAAAAACTATGTCAAGCTGGAAAGATATAATACGTAACATTGCCCCCACATTGGGCGTCGCTTTGGGCGGCCCTATGGCCGGTGTCGCCACTAAATTTATCGCGGATAAAATGTTAGGGAAAAAAAGCGCAAGTGAACAGGATATCCAAGAGTTCGTGACGAATGCTTCACCGGAAGATTTAGTAAAGCTAAAAGAGATTGATCATCAATTTAAAATTGATATGAAAAATTTAGAAATTGATGTGTACGAGCTTGAATATAAAGATAGAGACAGTGCGAGAAAGCTTTTTGCCGTAAATATCTGGCCACAAATCACCTTGTCAACAGTATTTGTTTTAGGGTATTTTGGTGTTTTATATTTTTTAATGCATGGCACGGCAGACCCTCAATCATTAGTGACTAACCCAACCATGATGGGTGTGTTTACGACAATATTGGGCGTGTTAACCGCAGCTATTCCACAAATTTTAAATTTTTGGTTCGGTTCAAGTTTAGGTTCGAAAGAAAAGACCAAAGGTATGAGCGAAGCGATTAATAAAAATGCAGTCAAAACTGCGTAATACTCAATGAGCTTGTTATTCAGTTTTTTACTGGTAATTTAACCCAAAAAAACCGCACAAGTGCGGTTTTTTTGTTTTTATATATATGAAAAAATAAATGTTAAATTTTTACTTCTTCAATTTGTACGGCAGCAATTTGTTTACCTTTTTCAGCGCCAGATTGGAAAGAGGCAATTTGATCGAAGTTCATGTAACGGAAAATTTCAGCTGACATCGAATCAATTTTATTGGCGTATTCCATGTATTCTTCAACGCTAGGTAGATATCCTAAAATACCACCAACAGCGGCAAGTTCTGCAGAAGTTAAGTAAACGTTAGCACCATCACCTAAGCGGTTAGGGAAGTTACGCGTCGATGTTGATAGTACGGTTGTGCCAGCCCCTACACGTGCTTGGTTACCCATACACAATGAACAACCCGGCATTTCGGTACGAACACCACTGCGACCATAAATATTGTAATAACCTTCTTCCATTAAGGTATGTTCGTCCATCTTAGTGGGCGGGCACAACCAGAAGCGTGTTTTTAATGGCTTGGTGTTTTGCTCTAAGAGTTTACCGGTTGCACGAAAGTGTCCGATATTCGTCATACATGAACCGATGAACACCTCGTCTACTTTGTCGCCAGCGACTTCCGATAAAAATTTCGCATCGTCGGGGTCGTTAGGGCAACAAACGATAGGCTCATTAATATCATTCAGGTCAATTTCGATAACCGCTTT
Source organism: gamma proteobacterium IMCC1989 (assembly GCA_000209515.2). Lineage (GTDB taxonomy): Bacteria > Pseudomonadota > Gammaproteobacteria > Pseudomonadales > Cellvibrionaceae > Endobugula. Next base: position 3,319 of record AEVK01000037.1, on the reverse strand, counting down.
ATATTCAGCATCGGCATCTGCTTCCATCAAGTTTGGATTGGCTAACCATGCTTCCATATTGCGAACACGGCGCTCAATGGTTCTTACATCGCCATAACCTTCTGAAATCATCCAACGTAGTAGGGTGATGTTAGAGCGTAAGTATTCCGCAACAGAATCCTCATCTAGTTTAATGGTACAACCAGCAGCAGAGCGTTCGGCAGAAGCATCAGATAGCTCAAAGGCTTGCTCGATAGTGAGGTTGTTTAAGCCTTCGATTTCGAGAATGCGGCCAGAGAAGATGTTCTTCTTGCCCTTTTTCTCAACCGTTAATAAGCCTTCTTTAATCGCATATAAAGGAATCGCATGTACAAGGTCACGTAATGTGATGCCCGGCTTCATTTCGCCCTTAAAGCGGACGAGAACCGACTCAGGCATATCTAATGGCATAACACCGGTTGCTGCAGCAAAGGCAACTAAACCAGAACCGGCAGGGAATGAAATACCCATTGGGAAGCGAGTGTGAGAATCACCACCTGTACCTACGGTATCGGGTAATAACATACGGTTTAACCACGAGTGAATAATGCCGTCACCAGGACGCAATGACACACCACCACGGTTCATAATAAAGTCAGGTAGATTGTGTTGAGTATCAATATCCACCGGCTTAGGATAAGCGGCTGTGTGACAGAAAGACTGCATGGTTAAATCGGCAGAAAAACCTAGGCAGGCTAAATCTTTCAGCTCATCACGTGTCATTGGGCCAGTGGTGTCTTGCGAGCCCACCGTGGTCATTTTAGGTTCACAGTAAGTACCGGCGCGAACCCCTTGACCATCGGCTAGACCGCAAGCTTTACCGACCATTTTCTGCGCGAGAGTAAAACCCTTATCACTGCTTTCTGGCACTTCTGGTAAGCGGAATAGATCGCTAGCAGGTAAGCCTAGTGATTCACGAGCTTTCGTGGTTAGACCACGGCCAATAATCAAGTTAATACGACCACCAGCCTGAACTTCGTCTAATAGCACATCAGACTTTAAAGCAAATTCGCTAAGAATTTCACCAGATTCGCTTAATATTTTGCCATCGTATGGGCGAATTTCAATAATATCGCCCATGTTTAATTTGTCGACAGGGGCTTCAAATACTAACGCGCCTGCATCTTCCATGGTGTTGTAAAAAATAGGGGCTACTGCGCTACCAATACAAATGCCGCCGCCACGCTTATTGGGTACACCGGGCATATCATCACCGAAGAACCATAATACCGAGTTAGTCGCAGACTTACGTGATGAACCTGTACCGACCACATCACCCACAAAGGCAACGGGAATACCCATATCTTGAATTTCTTTGACCTTAGCCATTGGGCCGGTTACGCCGTGTTCTTCTGGCTCTAAACCGTCACGGGTCATTTTATACATGGCACGTGCATGTAGAGGAATGTCTGGGCGCGACCATGCATCAGGGGCAGGGGACAAGTCATCAGTATTGGTTTCGCCAGTAACTTTAAATACGCCTACTTTAATGCTTTCAGCAACGCTATCTTGATTGGTAAACCATTCAGCATTCGCCCAAGACTCAATGACCGCTTTTGCCTGTGCATTACCTGCTTTGGCCTTATCTTCCACATCGTGAAAGGCATCAAACATTAATAAGGTGTGCTTTAATTCTGTTGCGGCTAGCTCTGCTAGTTCGCTATCGTCCAGCAACTCAATTAGCGTAGTGATGTTGTAACCGCCGTGCATATTACCTAGTAACACCACTGCATCTTCTTTGGTGATCAAGGGTGAGCTATCTTCGCCTTTGGCGACTGCAGATAAAAAGCCCGCTTTAACATAGGCCGATTCATCCACACCCGGTGGAATACGGTTAGTAATAAGTTCTAGTAATGTCTCTTCTTCGCCAGCTGGTGGATTTTTAAGTAACTCCACTAAACTTGCTGTTTGTTCTGGGTCTAGAGGTTTCGGTGGAATAGATAAAGCAGCGCGTTCTTCAACGTGTTTACGGTAGGCTTCTAGCACAATAAATGTCCTCTGGTTGTACATTATGTTTATAGACGATACGAGACTTGGAATCTGGCTTATTCAGGCAATATAGATGAGGCTATAGAAAATAGCCAATATTTACCCATTTAACAGCCATATTTTACAGTAATCGACTCTTCTAGATAATCATTGGAGTTAATAACCATTATATTAACGAGTGATAAACTATTCATTTTCTAGTCACATAGGTTATACACATAGGTTATAGTGTGCGTATGAATATTGAAAACTTTGATCTTAATTTATTGGTGTGTTTCGATACTTTGATGCGTGAGCGCAATGTGTCACGCGCAGCGGAACATTTAAATATTAGCCAGCCTGCAATGAGTAATAGCTTAAAGCGGTTACGTGGTTTGTTAGATGATCCATTGCTGGTGCGCACCACCAGAGGCATGGAGCCGACTGAGCGCGCCTTAGAGCTAGAGCCATTAATTCGTCAGTCCTTGAGTTTCGCTGAAGCGGCTTTATCGCCCACAGATCAATTTGATCCTAAAACCAGTGAGCGCGTCTTTCGTATTCAGGTAAGTGACTATGTTGAAGGCACGTTGATTGCCTCACTGGTACAATATTTACAAGAGCATGCACCTCATGTCACCTTAGATGTACTTACTTTAAGTGATGCTAGTTTCCAAGATCTTGAAAAGGGCAAAGTCGATCTAGCGATTAACCGTTTTGATGACATCCCCCAATCCTTTTATAAGCGGTCAGTGTGGAAAGATAGTTTTTCCTGTGTGGTGAATGCTCAGCACGCGCTCTTAGCAAACAACACTTTGGAGAAATATTTAGAGTCTGATCATATTTGGGTGAGCAAAACTGGTATTGGCGTCGCCACTGGTATGTCGCAAGAGAATAGCCATAAACGCGGCTGGATAGACGATGCGCTCACCGAACTGAACTGCGAGCGTAAAATTCGCGTATTTACTCGTCATTACCAAATTGTTCCATTGTTGGTGAATAGAACTGACTTGATTGCGACTCTGCCAACACGGGCAGCGCGTTCCTATAGTTCTTACAGCGATCTCGTGATAGTAGAACCTCCGTTTACCATCAAGCCTATTGAAATTAATATGGTCTGGAGTCCTTTGTTGCATCACAGCAGTGCCCACCAATGGATACGCCGAACATTGGTTGAATTGGCAAAGAATGATACCTCTGAAGAGTAATAAACGTGTTGCATCCCCTAGGCTGAAATCTACTGAAAGGGGTGATTCCGTATTTATCATCATGCTGGATATGGGTCATGTAGGGCTCGTCATGCCGAGCTTGCTCCCATAACTGTCCGGAATAAAAG